>JAAYXJ010000024.1 GCA_012515985.1 Gammaproteobacteria bacterium | reverse complement strand
CGGGTCAAGCACATCTACGTCGCCAACTGGTTCTTCGGCGCCTACATCATCGGCGTGTGCCTGCTGCACATCGTCAACAACCTCGCGATCCCGGTCGGCCTGGGCAAGTCCTACCCGGTCTACAGCGGCGCGGTCGACGCGATGGCGCAGTGGTGGTACGGCCACAACGCGGTGGCGTTCCTGCTCACCGTCGGCTACCTGGCGATGATGTACTACTTCGTGCCCAAGCAGGCGCAGCGCCCGATCTACTCCTACCGCCTGTCGATCGTGCACTTCTGGGCGCTGATCTCCATCTACATGTGGGCCGGCCCGCACCACCTGCACTACACCGCCCTGCCCGACTGGGTGCAGTCGGTGGGCATGGTGTTCTCGCTGATCCTGCTGGCGCCCAGCTGGGGCGGCGCGATCAACGGCATCCTCACCCTGTCGGGCGTGTGGCACAAGCTGCGCACCGACCCGATCCTGAAGTTCCTCATTGTCGCGATCAGCTTCTACATGATCGCCACCTTCGAGGGGCCGATGATGTCGATCAAGACCGTCAACTCGCTGTCCCACTACACCGACTGGACCGTGGGCCACGTCCACGCCGGCGCCCTGGGCTGGGTGGCGATGATCTCGATCGGCTCGATCTACTCGCTGATGCCGCGCCTGCTGGGCCGGGAGAACATGTACTCGGTGAAGTGGGTCGATGCGCACTTCTGGGTCCACACCATCGGCGTGGTGCTGTACATCGCCTCGATGTGGATCGCCGGCGTGATGCAGGGCCTGATGTGGCGCGCCACCAACGCCGACGGCACGCTCACCTACGCGTTCGTCGAGGCGCTCAACGCCACCTACCCCTACTACTTCGTCCGCATGCTGGGCGGCGTACTGGTGGTGTCCGGCATGGTGCTGATGGCCGTGAACACCTGGAAGACGTTCGCCGCCGCGCGCCAAACCCGCGAGCCGCAGCCGCTGCTGCCGCCCGACCCGACCAACGTGCGCGCCTGACGCCCTGGAAAGACCATGAGCAACAAGCAGAACAAACCCAACAACCCGCACGAGAAGATCGAGAAGAACGTCGGCCTGATGGCGGTGCTGATCGCCGTCGTGGTGTCGATGGGCGGCCTGGTCGAGATCGTGCCGCTGATGCACCAGGCCGAGGCCATCGAGCCGCTTCCCGGCGTGGAACCCTACCCGCCGCTGGAGCTGGCCGGCCGCGACGTCTACGTGCGCGAAGGCTGCTACAACTGCCACTCGCAGATGGTGCGCACCCTGCGCTTCGAGACCGAGCGCTATGGCCACTACTCGCTGGCCGGCGAGTCGGTCTACGACCGTCCGTTCCAGTGGGGCTCCAAGCGCACCGGGCCGGACCTGGCTCGCGTGGGCGGCCGCTACTCCGACGACTGGCACCGCGTGCACCTGATCAACCCGCGTGATGTGGTGCCCGAGTCCAACATGCCGTCCTACCCCTGGCTGGACGAGCGCATGGTGGACCCGGAGCAGGTGACCAGCCGCATGCGCGCCCTGCAGAAGCTGGGCGACCCGTACAGCGACGAGCAGATCGCGGAAGCCTCCGAACAGGTGGCGGGCAAGACCGAGCTCGACGCCGTGGTGGCCTACCTGCAGGGACTCGGCCGCAACGCGCCAAGGGGGCAGTGAGATGGTTTCCGGAATCGTGACCGTGGTGCTGCTGGTGATGTTCGTGACCGGCTGGATCTGGGCCTGGAGCCCCCGGCGCAAGCAGAGTTTTGACGAAGCGGCCCAGCTGCCGCTGGAAGACGACGTGGAGAACAAGCGATGAGCCAGGGCTGGTCCCTGTTCGTGATCGTGCTGGTGCTGGCGCACATCGCCGGCTATGCGTGGCTGCTGTGGTGGACCGCCCGCCGCCGCCCGGGCGATCCCGCGCCCACCGACACCAGCCATGTCTGGGACGGCGACATCACGGAGTACAACAAGCCGTTGCCGAAGTGGTGGATCAACCTGTTCTACCTGACCATCCTCTTCGCGCTGGGCTACCTGGCCTGGTACCCGGGCCTGGGCAACCTGCCCGGCCTCGGGGGATGGACCTCGGCCTCGGAGCATGACATCCAGCGCGCGCGCAACGACGCCCTGCTGGAGGAAACCTTCGCGGTGCACGCCGGCCAGCCGATCCCGGTACTCGCGCGCAACGACGAGGCGCTGGAACTGGGCCGCTCGATCTTCGCCAACACCTGCGCCACCTGCCACGGCTCCACCGCCCAGGGCGCGGTGGGCTACCCCGACCTCACCGACGACGTGTGGAACTGGGGCGGCGAGCCCGAGGACATCCTCACCACCATCCTCGACGGCCGCGAAGGCATCATGCCGGGCTGGGAGTCGGTACTCGTGGGCATGGGCGGCGAGACGGCGATGACCGAGATCGTGGCCTACACCCGTTCGCTGTCGCAGCCCGACGCCCCGCGCGACTACTTCGCCACCCGTGGCGAGCGCCTCTTCGAAGGCCTCTGCGTGGCCTGCCACAACGAAGGCGGCGTGGGCAACCAGGCCCTGGGCGCCCCGGACCTGACCACCGGCACGTGGCTTTACGGCGGCAGCACCGAAGCGCTGCACCAGACCATCGCCGAAGGCCGGCACGGCATCATGCCCGCCCACCGCGACCTGCTGGGCGAGACCCGCGCGCGGCTGGTGGCGGCCTATGTCTGGTCGCTGTCCAACCCGCCGGAAGAATCCGCTGCGGCCAATGCCGCGGGGGCCGGGGAACGGTGACCCGCCCGGCCCCCACGTCCGCGCCGGAGCACCCGCCCCGGCCGATGGCACAGAGGCTCGGCGCAATCCTGTGGCCGAGCTTCTTCGCCGCGGGCGTGACAACGATGGTCTTCTTCGCCCACGTCGACCCGCTGGAACTGCGGGACATGACGTTCCCCGGGCTGCCGATCACCCGCACCATGGGCTACACGATCGGCTTTTTCACTTCATGGCTCGCCACCGCGTCCTCCAGCCTCTTCACATGGTGGCTGCTGCGCCCTGCGAGCCGCTTCAACCGGACGCTGTCCGGCGACTGAAAGAATGTCTGGTCGTATTCCAATCAAGATGCTCGATGACAGCGGGCATGACAGCTACTACGTCAGTGAAGGCAAGATCTATCCGCGCGAGGTAAGCGGACGCCTTGACCGCCTGCGCAAGCTGGCGGTGTTCTGGCTGCTGGGCATGTTCTATGTCTTCCCTTGGCTGCAGTGGGACGGCCGCCAGGCGGTGCTGTTCGACCTGCCGGCGCGCCAGTTCCATGTCTTCGGGCTGACCTTCTGGCCGCAGGACTTCGTGTTCCTGGCGCTGCTGCTGATCATCGCGGCGATGGCGCTGTTCTTCTTCACCGCGCTCGCCGGCCGGCTGTTCTGCGGTTACGCCTGTCCGCAGACCGTCTGGACGGAAGTGTTCCTGTGGATCGAGCAGTGGACGGAGGGCACGCGCAACCAGCGCATGAAGCTCGACGCCGGCCCCTGGACGCGTGAAAAGGTCCTGCGCAAGACCGCCAAGCACACCCTGTGGGTGGTGCTGGCGCTGTGGACGGGGTTCACCTTCGTCGGCTTCTTCACCCCCATCGTCGACCTGGGCGCCCGCCTGCCGCGCCTGGAATGGGGCGGCTGGGAGATCTTCTGGGTGCTGTTCTACGCCCTGGCCACCTGGGGCAATGCCGGCTTCCTGCGCGAGCAGGTGTGCAAGTACATGTGCCCGTACGCGCGCTTCCAGAGCGCGATGTTCGACCGCAACACCCTGGTGATCGCCTACGACCCGATGCGCGGCGAACCGCGCGGCCCGCGCAAGCGCGGCCTGGGCAGCGTGCTCCAGCGCGGCCGCGGGCTGCTCGACAAGATCACCGCCTACGACTACGTCTTCCGCGCCGCCCAGCACCCCACCGCGGCCGACAACCGGGCCCATGCCCGCGGCACCATCACCTTCGACGGCGAGCTGGACACCCGGGCCGAACCGCTGCCGAAGTTCGAGCCCGACGCGCTGGGCGACTGCATCGACTGCACCATCTGCGTGCAGGTGTGCCCCACCGGCATCGACATCCGCAACGGCCTGCAGTACGAGTGCATCGCCTGCGGCGCCTGCATCGACGCCTGTGACGACGTCATGGACAAGATGGGCTTCGAGCGTGGGCTGATCCGCTACACCACCCAGAATGCCATCGACGGCAAGCCCAGCCGCATCCTGCGCCCGCGGATCATGATCTACGGCACCATCCTGCTCGCCCTGGTGCTGGCCTGGGCCTGGGGCGTGGGCACCCGCAGCCCGCTGATCGCCGAGGTCCTGCGCGACCGCAACGCCCTGTACCGGGAAACCGCCGCGGGGGTTGAAAATGGCTACACGCTGAAGCTCATCAACAAGGGCGACGCGCGCGGGGAGTACAATATCGCCATTGAAAGCGGTCTCGAAGGCCTCCATCTGGTAGCCGACGACACCGTCTCCCTGGATGCGCAGCAGGTGCTGTCGCTGCCATTGACCATCGCCGCTCCCGACGGCGTCACCGGCCGCCACGACATCGTCTTCGTGATCGAGTCTTCCGATGGCCAGGTCCGCCAGGAAGTCGACAGCAGCTTCTTTGGTCCCATGCAATGAGCGAAAAATCCTCCATCTGGCGCAACCCGGTCCTGATCCTGGTGTTCGTGCTGCCTGCCATCTCCATCATCGCCGGCGTCGGCCTGCTGGTGATGGCGCTGCGCACCGGCGGCGACGACCCGGTGCTGGACGAGGTGCGCCGCACCGCCCGCGGCGCCCAGGTCACCGACCTGAGCGCCGACCAGGCCGCGGCCGCCGGCCGCTATGCGGCGGTGGTGCGGGTGGACGCCGAGAACGGCGCGGTCGAGGTGTTCCCGGTCAGCGGCCGCTTCACCCGCAGCGCCCCGCTGCAGCTGGTGCTCAGCCACCCGGTGAATGCCACCGAGGACGTGTTCCTGCAGCTGGACCCGGCCGACAACGGCTGGCGCACCGAAGCGCAGATCGACGGGTCCCATGACTGGAACCTGCGCCTGTTCCCCTCGGACCGCGAATGGCGCCTGCAGGGCCGGCTTGAGAGCGGCGAGCTCGCGGCCCGGGTGCAACCGGCACTGCAGGACGCCGGCGAGGAGCCATGAGCGCGGCCGTGCCGGGCGCAGCCCTGCACGCGGACACCACGCCGCCTGTCGCCAGCGGCTGCCACCACTGCGCCGAACCCCTCCCTGCCCGCCCTGCCACGCGAACCATCGATGGCAGCGAGCGCGGCTTCTGCTGCGAGGGCTGCGCCGCCGCCGCCGAATGGATCCACGGCGCGCGCCTGGGCGACTACTACCGCCTGCGCACCGCGCCCGCCGAGCGCATCGACGAAACCGCGCTGGAAGAGGATCTGTCGCTCTGGGACCGCGAGGAAGTCCAGGCCGAACACGCGCGCAACGTGCCCGGCGGGCGCGAGATCACCCTGCTGACCGACGGCATGCGCTGCGCCGCCTGTGCCTGGCTGATCGACCGCGCGCTCTCGCGCGAGGAAGGGGTGGTGGAAACGGTCGCCAACGCCGTGACCGGGCGCATCCGCCTGACCTGGGATCCCTCCCGCACCGCATTGTCGGCGCCTCTGCGGCGCCTGGCCGCGCTGGGCTATCGCCCGTGGCTGGCCACCGGCGAGGCACGGGAACGCGAGCGCCGGCGCCAGCGCAACCGCGACCTGCTGCGCATCGGCATCGCCGGCATCGGCGCCATG
>JAAYXJ010000156.1 GCA_012515985.1 Gammaproteobacteria bacterium | reverse complement strand
GAGAAGGAAAAGTGGGTGCGCCTGGACGGCTGGGGCGACGCCACCGAGGCCAAGCGGCTGCTGGTCGAGGCGATGGAGCGGTTCCAGGCCCGCTGAGCCGGCGCTGCCCGGACATGGCGAAGGCGGGCCAATGGCCCGCCTTCGTTATTTGCAGCCGTTTCAGAACCGCTGCTGGTACATCATGTACACGAAGCGGCCGATGTCGAAGCCACCGTAGTACGGGTACTGGTTGTTCGGCGAGGAGAACATGATCGGACCGCGGTGGTTGGTCACGTTGTTCGCGCCGAGCGAGACCGTGCCATTCCATGGCGTCTCCAGGCGCAGCTGCACGTCGTGGAAGGTGTTGGACCCGACCGTGCGCAGCGGCAGGCCCTCCGGCACGTCCGGCGCCGCGTAGTCCGGCTGGTCGCAGTAGTCCGGATCGAAGTCGTCGGTGACCACGCAGCTTTCCTTCATCCCCGAGTAGTAGCGGGCCGTCCACGACGCCCCTAAAACCCCCATCTGCCAGTCCAGGGTCAGGTTCGACCGCGTCCTGAACGTGCCGGCGAAGGAGACCGACGGCGCCGGAACGGTGTCGGGGTTGTCGTCGGCGGTGATGGTGTATTCGCTGATGTACGTGGTCTGCCAGTCGATCCCGAAATCGCCCCAGGCGGTCTCCGGCAGCCGGTAGCGCACCCCGAAGTCCCAGCCTTCGGTGTCCAGCCGGCCCTTGTTGGTAAGGCCGAAGTTGAGCGCGGTGATGACGTGGGTCACCGGATCACGGGTGACCGCCCACGCCACCGTAGAGGTTGTCGATGCTCGGCGCCCGGAAGCCTTCCGCCCAGGTCCCGCGCACCAGCAGCTCTTCCGCCGGCCGCCAGGTCAGGCCGGCCTTGCTGTTGGTGGTATCGCCGAAGGTGTCGTAGTCCGAATAGCGGCTGGCGAGGCTCAACGACAGCTCGTGCGCCCCCGGGACCTCGGCCAGGATCGGCACACTGAGCTCCAGGAAGGCCTCGTCCAGCGAGTAGCTGCCCTGGGTCGTGGTTGCCGGAAGGCCGGTATTGAGCCCGGCCTGGTTGAACGCGTCAGGCACGAATCGCCCATCCTCGCGGCGATGCTCGTAGCCCACGGCCACGCCGAGATCGCCGGCGGGAAGCGTCCACAGTGCCCCCGACAAGGTGGCGTTGTAGATGGTGGTCTCGGTGCGGCCGCGGTCGTGGTATGTGGGGAACAGGAACGCCTGCACCTGCGGGTCCGAGAGGCTGTTGGGCCCGTTGGATCCGAACGGCACCAGCGGGCTGAGCGGAATGCGTCGATCCGAACAACGTGGTCCGGATGGCCTTGGAGATACATGCGCGCGCGCTGCAGTCGCGCGAACACCTGCCGCTTGTGTGCGCGCGATCGTCCCGGGCAGGCGAGCACGCTGTTGGCAAGCTCCATCTCGATGTCTTCCAGATACATCCGCAGGGGCCGCAGCGCTGCCAGCCTCGCCCCACTGCCCGCCTCGCGCCACAGGTGCAACACGGCCAGGCGCGCTTCGGACCCGAGGTGCCCAAGGCCGGGGTAAAGCACATGGCCGGTGAGCTGCTCGAGGGTCTCCATCGACGCGTGGTCCAGCGCCACGCCAATGCACAGGCCGCGGTTGTCCACCTGCACCTGCGGCATCGAGTCGCGCTCGAACATCGCCCAGTTGCCCCGGCCAAGCCCGAAGCGCCCTTCACGCGCTTCCACCCAGCCCCTGCCGCGAAGCTGGATCAGCACCGAAAACAGGCCGGCGCCAATCGAGGCCCCGCCAAGCCGGTCGAGGAAGAAGCAGCGCCCGCCACCTTCGGCCGCCGTTGCCGGGTCCAGGCGCAGCTGCCTGCCACGGTCGGCACGCATCGCCTGCTCCATGTCCGCCTCCTGCCGGCGCCGCCGGCCGCGCCGGGCCCGAGCCCCGGGCTGGTTTCCATCCCCTGCCAGGCGAGCGTCCTCCCGGCTTTCCTGACCACTGCTGAACGGTTTTTGGCGTGGGCCTAGGGTTGGCACCAGCTTTCGACTGGTGTGCCGTGGTCCTAGGCTTCGCACTTTCCAAACGCCCGGTGCCCCCCATGGATGCGATCGCCGCCCCCAGCACGAGCTCTTACCTTGACGGCTGCCTGCGCCCGCCGCCGTCCGCCCACGATGCCCATTCCTTTGCACTGGATGCCGCCAGCGCCGGCCCGGACCTGGGCGGGCACATTGCAGAACTCGCCGACGAGGGCCGCCTGGGCGAGTTCCTAGACCAGACGCGCGCCGCGGCCGGGCTGGCCGGCCAGACGCCGTTCCTGCGCGAGCAGCTGGACCCGGCGCTGGGCGTGATCCGAGACGCGCTGTCGGGCCTGGACGCCAGCCAGTTGCCCCGCACCGAACAGGAAGCCATCGCCGACGTGGTGGCCCTGCTCGATGCCCACCTGGAAGGCAGCGAGCCCACGGCCCAGGTGCCGGGTGGCGGCCTGCAGGCCCACGAGGACGCCGGTGGCCACCTCATCGAGCGCCACGTGGGCAAGAGCGAGCAGTGGCTGGTCGACCGCGTCAGCAACTCCAACATCAGCGCCGCCTCCAGCTTCCGTGACCTGCCCGAAGCCGAGTACTTCGTGTCCGAGACCATCGCCGAGCACCAGGACCGGGTCGACGCCTGGCTGGATGGCAAGGGCGGCAACCGCCTGGTGATCGATTCGAGCTTCGATGCCTCGACCGGCATCTCGGTGGGCCGGGGCGAGACCAGCGCCGAGGACGTGTTCTCGGTGAAGCTGGTGCTCGAGCGGTCGGACCGCCTGGACATCGGCTATAGAATCGTCACCGGATATCCCTCGGCGCCCTGACCCAGATGAGCGACTACCCCACGCTTGAGAACTTCTTCTCCGCCTATTTCCATCAGGACTGGATGATGGAGCATGACACCGCGGACGCCGTGGTCGATGCCTGGCGCGAGGGCGAAGACGACGAATACATCGCCCGCGCACGCGACGAACTCGACCGCCTGCTCGCGCGTGATTTCGACGAGGAGGCGCTGGGCGCCGCGGTGCGCGGCATGGGCAGCGAGTACGACCCCACCCGCGACGGCACCGGCTGGCGTGACTGGCTGGCGGGCATCCAGCGCCGGCTGCACCCGTAGGTTTCCACCCGGCGCCCGCGGCGCCGGATGCCTTACATGGGCGGTGCCGCCACCCCCGCGCGGTGCGGATAGCGGGCGAAGATTTCCGCAAGCGTCTGGGTGATGCGCTGCTCGCGGTTCTCCACCGTCAGGTTGGCGACCCGCCCTACCGCGATCCCCTCCCACACCAGTCGGTTCTGGCGCGCATCCACCAGGTCCACGTTCATCGTGCCCTCGGTGTAGCGGCGCACGTGGGTGCGGTCATGCCAGTACGGCACGGCGAAATAGGCGCGGTGCCGGTAGCTGTAGTAGAAGGCGTGGTCGACGGTGGGGATCGAACTGACGTCGGTGCGCTGCTGCATGTACGCGTTGACGTTGACCCACAGGTCCGGGTTTTCAGCATCGTAGCGGTAGCCGCGGGCCTGCATCTCGCGGTTGACCGCATGCTTGACGATCTCGCTGGTGGCGGTCTCGTAGCCGTACGCCTCGACGGCCAGCGGATCGTGGAAGGCCCAGGTCCGGTAGGCGGAGAAGTTGGCACGCGGGTCGGCCTCGGTGCTGATGCGCGGTCCGGTGGCGCAGGCCGCCAGCACCAGCGCCGCGCACAGGGCGACGATCCAAGCTGCCATTCGACGGGTGGCGTTCATTGCGGTTCTCCCGGCTGGCTGGGTGACCGGGCGCCGAACGGGCGCCCCGGCGGTTCAATCACCCTATACGCGAAGCGGCGTGGAACCGTCGCGACGATGGCATGAACCGTTCATTCACGGCTGTAGATCTGCGCACCCCCGGCCCGGAACTGCGCCGCCTTGTCGGCCATGCCTGCTTCCACTTCCTGGCCTGCCGCATGGTTGCGCACCTCCTGGCTGATCTTCATCGAACAGAACTGCGGACCGCACATCGAGCAGAAATGGGCCAGTTTGTGCGCCTCCTTCGGCATCGTCTCGTCGTGCATGGACTGCGCCTTCTCCGGATCCAGGCCCAGGTTGAACTGGTCCTGCCAGCGGAACTCGAAGCGCGCCTTGCTCAGGGCGTTGTCGCGCACCTGCGCGCCGGGATGGCCCTTGGCCAGGTCGGCGGCGTGTGCAGCGATCCTGTAGGCCATGATGCCGTCGCGCACGTCCTGGCGGTTGGGCAGGCCCAGGTGTTCCTTGGGGGTGACGTAGCAGAGCATCGCGGTGCCGTACCAGCCGATCATGGCCGCGCCGATGGCGCTGGTGATGTGGTCGTAGCCCGGTGCGATGTCGGTGGTCAGCGGACCCAGGGTGTAGAACGGCGCCTCGCCGCACTCGGCCAGCTGCTTGTCCATGTTCTCCTTGATCAGCTGCATCGGCACGTGGCCGGGGCCTTCGATCATGGTCTGCACGTCGTGCTTCCACGCGATCTTCGTCAGCTCGCCGAGCGTCTCCAGTTCGGCGAACTGGGCGGCGTCGTTGGCGTCGGCGATGCAGCCCGGGCGCAGGCCGTCGCCGAGCGAAAAGGCCACGTCGTATGCCTTCATGATTTCGCAGATCTCCTCGAAGTGTTCGTACAGGAAGCTCTCGCGGTGGTGGGCCAGGCACCACTTGGCCATGATCGAGCCGCCGCGCGAAACGATGCCGGTGACCCGCTTGGCGGTCAGGGGCACGTAGCGCAGCAGCACCCCGGCGTGGATGGTGAAGTAGTCCACGCCCTGCTCGGCCTGCTCGATGAGGGTGTCGCGGAAGATCTCCCAGGTCAGCTCCTCGGCG
>JAAYXJ010000155.1 GCA_012515985.1 Gammaproteobacteria bacterium | reverse complement strand
GGCATCTGGGCCCGCGGGCCCGGCGCCCACGCCGTGCGTGGCACGGTGGAACAGAACGTGATCTTCCACTTCCTGGTCCAGGCCACGCCGCGCCTGCGCCAGCACCTGTGCGGGGCGGGCCTGTGCAACGCCGACGGGGTGCCCGTGGAGCTGCCCCACCCGCGGATGCTGGCTGACTGACCCGCCGCCGGGCTGCCCCTTGGTACCAGTGACCGCGTGGACGGCCGCCGCTAATCTGGCGGCTTTCCACCAAGGGAGCCTTCCATGAACCGACTCGACGGCAAGGTCTGCCTGGTCACCGGCGCGGCCAGCGGCATCGGCAAGCGCATCGCCCAGGTGTATGCGCAGGCCGGTGGCAAGGTGGCGATCGCGGACCTGCAGCTCGAGGCCGCCGAAACCACGGCCCGGGAGATCCGCGAGGCCGGCGGTGAGGCCATGGCGGTGGCCATGGACGTCACCGACGAGGCGCAGGTCGTCGACGGCGTGGCGCGGATTGTTTCCGGATGGGGCAAGGTGGACGTGCTGGTTTCCAACGCCGGCATCCAGATCGTCAACAAGCTCACCGACTTCAGCCTGGCGGACTGGAAGAAGATGCTCGCCATCCACCTGGACGGCGCCTTCCTCACCTCCCGCGAATGCCTGCGCGACATGGAGAAGCGGCGCGAAGGCGGCGCCATCATCTACATGGGTTCTGTGCACTCGCACCTGGCGTCCAGGCTCAAGGCACCCTACGTGACCGCCAAGCACGGCCTGCTGGGCCTGTGCCGCACCGTGGCGAAGGAGGCGGCGGACTACGGCGTGCGCGCCAACGTGATCTGCCCGGGGTTCGTGCGCACCCCGCTGGTGGACCGCCAGATCCCCGAGCAGGCGAAGGAGTTCGGGATCAGCGAGGACGCGGTGGTGAAGGACATCATGCTCAAGGACACGGTGGACGGGGAGTTCACCACCGTGGATGACGTGGCCAACGTCGCGCTCACCCTCGCCGGCTTCGAAACCAACGCCCTCACCGGCCAGAGCATCGTGGTGAGCCACGGCTGGTACATGCAGTAGCAGGCGCCCCGGGCCGCGCGCGTGCCATGATCCCCGGACCACGCGCCGGCTGGCGTTGACACGGGATTCGGGAATTGGAACGCGTTTCTCAGCAGGCCTCCACGCTCAGGATCTACCAGCGCCTGGTCAGGGCGGACCGCTCCGGCCAGGACCCTTCGCAGCAGCTCGCCACCGCCCGCAACGGCATGCGCCAGGTGCTGGCCAACACCTTGCAGGCGATCGGCGACCAGGTGGTCAATGCCAAGACCGTGCTGCCGTGGCTGTTCGCCTCGCTGGGCGTGCCCGCGGTCCTCATCGGCTTCCTCGTCCCGATCCGCGAATCCGGCTCCATGCTGCCCCAGGCGGCGCTGACGCGGTGGATCCGGCGCCTGCGCCAGCGCCGCATGGCCTGGGTCGGCGGTGCCGCCGGGCAGGCCGCCGCCTCGGCGTTGATGGCGTTCGCCGCGGCTACCCTGTCCGGTACTGCCGCTGGCGCACTGATCCTGCTGGCGCTGGCGATCTTCGCCCTGTCCCGCTCGCTGTGCTCGCTGGCGGGCAAGGACGTGATGGGAGACACCGTCCCCAAGGGCGAGCGCGGCCAGATCACCGGGATCAGCACCGCGCTGTCGGGGGCGCTGGCGGTCACCCTGGGCCTGGCGATCCGGCTGCGGGGCGGCGAAGACGTCTCGCCCCTGGTCCTGGCCACGCTGCTGGCTGCCGCCGCGCTGGCGTGGGTGCTTGCCGCGGCCGTGTACGCCGGTGTGCGCGAACCCGGCCGGCCGGCCGTCGAAGCAGACGATGACGGGGCGCCCGGCTGGGTCCAGGCGTCCTGGCAATTGCTGCGCGACGACCGGCCTTTCCGCCACTTCGTCCTGGCCCGGACGCTGCTGCTGGTGTCGGCGCTGAGCCCACCGTTCGTGGTGGCGCTGGCAGCCGGGGTGGGTGGCGTGGGGCTGGGCGGGCTCGGGCCGTTCGTGATTGCGCAGGGACTTGCCAGTCTCATCGGCGGCAAGCCCTTCGGCACCCTGGCCGACCGCTCCTCCCGCAAACTGATGACCTGGGGCGCGGGCATCGCATCGGCGACCGTGGTGCTGTTCCTGGTCGCGCTGGCGGTACCGGGGCTGGGCGGGCAGTGGTGGCTGTATCCGGCGGTATACCTGCTCCTGGTGCTGGTGCACACGGCGGTGCGCGTCGCCCGAAAGACGTACGTGGTGGACATGGCCGAGGGCGACCAGCGCACTGTCTACGTGGCGGTGGCCAACACCATCATGGGCGTGCTGCTCCTGGCCATCGGCGCCCTCTCCGGAGCGCTCGCCGCGCTGGGCGCGGAAATCGCGCTGGGCTTCCTCGCCCTGCTCGGCCTGCTGGGCGTGCTGGTCAGCCGCAGCCTGCCGGAAGTCAGCCGCCGCTGATCCCGACTCCGCTCAGAACGGCTTGCCGAGTGCCAGCCAGACGACGAACAGGAGCAGGAGCACGGGGATTTCGTTGAACAGCCGCAGCTTGCCGCTGCTGATGGCCATCCCCGTATCCCCGGACCGCTTCAACCAGCGCCCGGCCACGATGAAGTGCACCAGCATCAGCACCACCAGCAGCAGCTTGGCGTGCAGCCAGCCCCCCGCCACCCCGAATCCGAACCACAGCACCAGCCCGAGCACCAGCGCCAGCCCGAACATGATGTGGCCGAACCGGTACAGCCGCCGGCCCATCAGCTGCAGCCGCGCCTGCACGTCGCCGGCGGCGCCGGCTTCGGCCATGTTCACCAGGATCCGGGGCAGGTAGAACACCGCCGCCACCCAGGCGATGGCAAACAGCAGGTGGAAGGCCTTGGTCCAGTCGTATGCGGTCATTGCGAAGCTCCAGTTTCCAGCCGGGAAGCATCGCACAGCAGCGACCCGGGAGCCCCCTGCGCATGCCGCCTCCTACAATGGCCGCCCCCGCCACGACACCGCCGCCATGGAAAAACGCTACGACCGCGCCTACTTCGACCGCTGGTACCGCTCCGGAGGCATCGGCGGCCCGCAGCGGCTGGCGCGCAAGGTCGCCCTGGCCGTGGCCACTGCCGAGTACTGGCTGGAGCGTCCCGTGCGCACCGTGCGCGACATCGGCTGCGGCGAGGGGGCATGGCGGGCACCGCTGCTCAAGCTCCGCCCCAACGCGCACTACATGGGCTTTGACAGCAGCCAATACGCGATCGAGCGCTTCGGCGCGCGCCGCAACCTGCACCTGGCCCGGTTCGCCGACTTCCGGCACCTGAGGCCCTGCCCGCCGGTGGACCTGCTGGTGTGCTCGGACGTGCTGCACTACCTGCCCGCGCGCGAGATCGACGCGGGACTGGAGGGCATCGCCGAGCTGTGCGGCGGCGTGGCGTTCCTGGAGACCTTCACCCGCCGGGACCAGACGGTGGGTGACGACGACGGCTTCATGCGCCGGCCGGCCGCGTTCTACCGGCGCCGGTTCCAGGCCGCCGGGCTGTCCCCGCTCGGATCGCATTGCTGGCTGTCTCGCGCGCTCGCCGCGGAGGCGATGTCGCTGGAACTGCCGTGCTGAACACACGCAGCGACGGGTTCATGCTGCAGGCGGAGTGATCGTTTATTCTGCACCGCAGCAATTTTCCGAGCGATCATTCCCACGCATGTTCCTGTATCAATTCCATGAGCTGGGCCGCGCCATGACCGCGCCGCTCACCTACTGGGCCGAGGCCAACGCCCGCGTCTTTTCCGCCTCCAACAGCTGGTTCTCCTCGCTCCCCGGTTCCGACCGGCTGGCGGCGGCGAACGAGCTGTTCTACCGGATTG
>JAAYXJ010000154.1 GCA_012515985.1 Gammaproteobacteria bacterium | reverse complement strand
TCCTTCGAGTAGCCCATGCCGGCGTGGATCTGCACCGCCTGGTGCGTGATCCACATCGCCGCCTCGGAGGCGGTGAGCTTGGCGATCGCCGCCTCGCTGGTGAAGCGCTTGCCCTGGCCCTTGAGCCATGCCGCACGCAGGGTCAGCAGCAACGAGGCGTCGAGCTTGCACTTCATGTCGGCGATCTTGGCCTGGGTCATCTGGAACGCGCCGATCGGCTGGCCGAAGGCCTTGCGCTCCTTCACGTACTCCAGGGTGGCCTCGTAGGCGGCGCGGGCCAGGCCGATGGCCTGGCTGGCGATGCCGATGCGGCCGGCGTCGAGCACGCCCATGGCGATCTTGAAACCCTGGCCTTCCTCGCCCAGCACCTCGTCGGGCTGCACCACGTAGTCCTGGAACTCGATCTCGCAGGTGGCCGAGGCCCGGATGCCCAGCTTGGGCTCGGTCTTGCCGCGGTGGAAACCCTCGCGGTCGCCGTCGATGAGGAACGCGGTGATGCCGCGCGCGCCCTTCTCCGGATCGGTCATCGCAAAGAGCACGAAGTACTTGGCAACCGGGCCCGAGGTGATCCAGCTCTTCTTGCCATTGATGACGTAGCTGCCGTCATCCTGCTTCACGGCGCGGCAGCGCATGGCGGTGGCATCGGAGCCCGACTGCGGCTCGGTCAGCGCGAACGCGCCGATCTCGGCGCCCTCGGCGATCGCCCGCACGTACTTCTGCTTCTGCTCCTCGGTGCCGTGGGTGAGGATGCCGTTGCAGAACAGCGAGTTGTTGACCGACATGATGGTGGAATGCGCGGCGTCGCCGGCGGCCACCTCGATCATCGCCAGCACGTAGGCGATCGGGTCCATGCCCGCGCCGCCATACTCTTCGGGCACCTCGATGCCCATCAGCCCGTTCTCGCCCAGCAGGCGGATGTTGTCGAGCGGGAACTCGCCCGAGCGGTCGAACTCTTCGGCACTGGGCGCGATCTTTTCCTGCGCGATCCGCCTGGCCACGTCCTGGATCATCAACTGTTCTTCGCTGAACCCGAACTCCACGTTCGACTGCTCCCGGCACTGGTTTGACAAGACGCCCATTGTAGCCGGGCGCGGGCATGTCCCGCACCACCGCGAGTCGCGCTTGACGCTCCCGGGCGCGCCGCCCATCATCATCGCTCTATCGCGATACGGAGATATGCGTGGATCTGGAATCCTGGTCCGCCCGGCTCAAGGTGCTGGCCGACGCCACCCGCGTGCGCCTGCTGGCGCTGCTGGAACGCGAGGAACTCACCGTGGCCGAACTGTCCGCGGTGACGCGCCTGGCCCAGCCCCGGGTGTCGACCCACCTCGCGCGCCTCAAAGACGCCGGCCTGGTGCGCGACCGGCGGGCCGGCGTCTCCGCCTACTACCGATTCGAGGAGGATCCGCTGGACCCGGCCCTGCGCGACCTGTGGCGCACCCTGCGCGACGGCAGCGACGACCCGCTGCTGCGCCAGGACGCCGAGCGCCTGGCCGAGGTGCTGGCGATGCGCGCGTCGGACCAGAGCTGGGCGGACTCGGTGGCCGGGGACATGGAGCGGCACTACTCCCCGGGCCGCACCTGGGAGGCGATGGCGCGCAGCGTGTTGCCGCTGTTCGAAACCGGGGACGTGCTCGACATCGCCTCCGGCGACGGCGTGATGGCCGAGCTGCTGGCACCGCACGCGCACCGCTACGTCTGCATCGATGCCAGCCGGCGGGTGGTCAACGCGGCCACCGAACGCCTGCGCCGCCACCGCAACGTCGAAGTGCGCGAGGGTGACATGCATGAGCTGCCGCTGGAAGACGGGAGCTTCGACCTGGTGGCGATGATGCACGCGGTGACCTACGCCGAGCGCCCCGCGGTGGCAGTGGCCGAAGCCGCGCGCGTGCTCCGGCCCGGCGGCCGCCTGCTGCTGACCAGCCTTGCAAAGCATGAGCACCGCAGCATCGTGGAGTCCTACGGCCACGTGAACCTCGGGTTCACCCCCCGCGAGCTGCGCCGCTTCGTCGACAAGGCGGGGCTCAAGCTGCAGCACATCGAGACAGTGACGCGGGAGAAGCGCCCCCCGCACTTCGAAGTGATTTCCCTGATTGCGGAGCGACCGGCGTGACCGCCCTGCCCTGGCACGCCCCCGATCGCGTCCGCGCCCTCCTCGACGCACTCCAGGAGCGGATCCTGGTCCTGGACGGCGCCATGGGCACCATGATCCAACGCGAGCGCCTGGATGAGGGCGGCTACCGCGGAGAGCGCTTCGCGCTGGGATTCGACGCCGGCACCCCGGGCGCGCCGGATGCGGCGCGGGACCTCAAGGGCAACAACGACCTGCTCAGCCTCACCCGCCCCGAACTGATCCGCGGCATCCACGACGCCTACCTGCAGGCCGGGGCGGATCTGGTGGAAACCAACACATTCAACTCCACCGCCGTCTCGCAGTCCGACTACGGCCTGCAGCACCTGGCGCGCGAGCTCAACCGCGAGGGCGCGCGGCTGGCGCGGGCGGCCTGCGACGCCGCTGAAAGCCAGGCCCCCGGGAAGCCGCGCTTCGCGGTGGGGGTGATCGGCCCCACCAGCCGCACCGCATCGATCAGCCCCGACGTGACCGACCCGGGCTTTCGCGCGGTGACCTTCGATGACCTGGTCCGGGATTACCGGGAGGCGGCCGACGGGCTGGTCGAAGGCGGAGCCGACATCATCATGGTCGAGACCGTATTCGACACCCTCAATGCCAAGGCCGCGCTGTTCGCCATCGGCGAGTGCTTCGACGCGCTGGGGGCACGGCTGCCGGTCATGGTGTCGGGCACCATCACCGACGCCTCCGGCCGCACGCTGTCAGGACAGACGGCGGAAGCGTTCTGGTACTCCGTGCGCCACGCGCGGCCGCTGGCGATCGGCCTGAATTGCGCGCTGGGTGCGCGCGAACTGCGTCCGCACGTGCAGGCGCTGGCCGAAGTGGCGGACTGTCCCGTCAGCGCGCACCCCAACGCCGGGCTTCCCAACGCGTTCGGCGAGTACGACGAGACGCCCGACGAGATGGCGCCGGTGCTCGGCGAATTCGCTGCTGCGGGCCTGCTCAACATCGTCGGTGGCTGCTGCGGCACCACCCCGGACCACATCCGCGCGATCGCCCATGCCGTGCAGGGCCTGCCGCCACGCCGGATCCCGCGGATCGGGGAGGCGGCAGCATGAGCGCCCTGCCCCGCCACACCCGGCTGTCCGGTCTCGAGCCGCTGGTGATCACACCCGAGCTGAATTTCATCAATGTGGGCGAGCGCACCAACGTCACCGGGAGCGCCCGGTTCAAGAAGCTGATCAAGGAGGACCGCTTCGACGAGGCGGTGGAGGTGGCGCGCCAGCAGGTCGCCAGCGGCGCCCAGATCCTCGACGTCAACATGGACGAGGGCCTGATCGATTCCGAAAAGGCCATGACCCGGTTCCTCAACCTGATCGCCGCCGAACCCGACATCGCGCGGATCCCGGTGATGGTGGATTCCTCGAAGTGGTCGGTGATCGAGGCCGGGCTGAAGTGCCTGCAGGGCAAGGGCGTGGTGAACTCGATCTCGCTCAAGGAGGGCGAGG
>JAAYXJ010000153.1 GCA_012515985.1 Gammaproteobacteria bacterium | reverse complement strand
GACCTTGTTGGCCTTGAACAGCTGCGCGATGCCGCCGGTGAACTGCTTCACGATCGCGTCCTTGCGGCCGATCATGGTGCCCACGTCGACCCTGGCGTCCTTGAAGCTGATGCCGTGGCCGGAGAACAGGTGCTCCATGTTCCAGTACTGGCGCGAGGAGTCGAGCAGCGCCTTGGACGGGATGCAGCCCACGCGCAGGCAGGTGCCGCCGAGCGCCGGCTTGCCGTCCTTGCCCAGGGCGGCGTCGATGCAGGCGACCTTCATGCCCAGCTGGGCGGCGCGGATGGCCGCGTGGTAGCCGGCGGGGCCGGCACCGATCACGACGACGTCGAATTGTTCAGCCATTTCGGTTCCTTGTTCCTTACATGCCCAGGAGCATGCGGTGCGGGTTCTCGAGCTGGTCCTTGATGTCGACCAGGAACAGCACCGCCTCCTTGCCGTCGATGATGCGGTGATCGTAGCTCAGCGCGATGTACATCATCGGCGCCGCCACCACCTGGCCGTTCTCGACGATCGGGCGCTCCTTGATGGTGTGCATGCCCAGGATCGCGGACTGCGGCGGATTGACGATCGGGGTCGACATCAGCGAGCCGAAGGTGCCGCCGTTGGTGATGGTGAAGGTGCCGCCCTGCAGGTCTTCCAGCTTCAGGCCGCCTTCGCGCGCGGCCACCGCGTAATCCGCGATGCCCTGTTCGACCTCGGCGAAGTTCATCCGCTCGACGTTGCGCAGCACCGGCGTGACCAGGCCGCGATCGGTGGAGATGGCCACCGAGATGTCGGCGTAGCCGTGGTAGATGATGTCGTCGCCGTCCACCGAGGCGTTGATGACCGGGTACTTCTGCAGCGCGTTGGCGGCGGCCTTGGCGAAGAAGCTCATGAAGCCCAGCTTGATGCCGTGCTGCTTCTGGAACTGCTCACCCATCTCCTTGCGCATGGCCATCACCTTGCCCAGGTTGACCTCGTTGAACGAGGTCAGCATGGCGATGGACTCCTTGGAGTGCATCAGGCGCTCGGCGATGCGCTTGCGGATGCGGGTCATCGGCACGCGCTCTTCCGGACGGTGTCCGCCGGAGACGCCGGCGCTCTTGCCGGCGGCGTAGTTGACCAGGTCTTCCTTGGTCACCGCGCCGCGGCGGCCGGTGCCTTCGACCTGCGACGGGTCGATGCCTTCCGTGCGCGCGGTGAAGCGGGCACCCGGCGGCAGGTCATCGGTGGAGGAGGAGGCCGGCTGCGGCTTGGTGGAGGAGGGCGCCTTGTCGTCGGCGGCCTTGGCGCCCGCCTTCGACTGCACTTCTTCGTCACCGGCGGCCGGCGCCTGCTTGTCCTTGCTGCCCGACTCCGCGGCAGGGGCCTCGGCGGCCGCGCCTTCCTCGATGATCGCCAGCAGCTGCTGGCTGGTGACGGTGTCACCTTCCTCGAACTTCAGTTCCTTGATCACGCCATCCACGGTGGACGGCACCTCGAGCACGACCTTGTCGGTCTCCAGGTCGACGATGTTCTCGTCGCGGCTGACGGAATCGCCGACCTTCTTGTGCCAGGCGGCGATGGTCGCGTCGGCGACGGATTCGGGGAGGACGGGGACCTTGATTTCAGTGGCCATTGCAGCTTCCTGGCAGTAATTCGTAAGAGGGGAGGGTTATTCGGCCGACATGCCCTTGGGCGGGTTGACCAGGGCATCGGCGATCAGCGCCGTCTGCTCTTCGACGTGGTCGTTGAAGTGGCCCACCGCCGGCGACGGGGACCGGGCGCGCCCGGCGTAGTGCAGCTTCTGGCCATCGGCCAGGCAGAATTCCAGGTGGTGCTTGATCTGGTACCACGCGCCCTGGTTCTGCGGCTCTTCCTGGCACCAGATCACGTCGGTGTCCTTGCCGTAGCGCTTGAGTTCGGCGGTCAGCAGCTCGCGCGGGAACGGATACAGCTGTTCCACGCGGATCAGCGGGATCTCGTCGTCCAGCCCCTGCTTGCCGCGCTCCTCGAGCAGGTCGTAGTACACCTTGCCCGAGCACACCACCACGCGCTTGCCCTTGGCCTTGGCCGGCTTGACCTTGGCATCCGGGATCAGGTGCTGGAAGCTGCCGTTGGCGAGCTCGTCCAGGGTCGATACGGCCAGCTTGTGGCGCAGCAGCGACTTGGGCGTCATCACCACCAGCGGCTTGCGGGTGGGCATGCAGATCTGGCGGCGGATCATGTGGAAGGCCTGCGCCGGGGTGGTCGGCACGCACACCATCATGTTGTCCAGCGCGCACAGCTGCAGGAAGCGCTCAAGGCGCGCCGAGCTGTGCTCGGGGCCCTGGCCTTCGTAGCCGTGCGGCAGGAACAGCGCCAGGCCGGACAGGCGGCCCCACTTGGCCTCGCCGGAGGAGACGAACTGGTCGATCACCACCTGGGCCCCGTTGTCGAAGTCGCCGAACTGGGCTTCCCAGATGCACAGGGTGTTGGGCTCGGAGGTGGAATAGCCGTACTCGAACGCCATCACCGCTTCCTCGCTGAGCAGCGAGTCGATGATGGTGGCGTCCTCCGGGTTCTCCACCAGCTGGCGCAGCGGCAGGTAGTCCTCGCCGGTCTTCTGGTCGTGCAGCACCGCGTGGCGGTGGAAGAAGGTGCCGCGGCCGGAGTCCTGGCCCACCAGGCGCAGGCGGTTGCCGGCGTCGAGCAGGGTGGCGTAGGCGAGGTTTTCGGCAAAGCCCCAGTCGCCCGGGATTTCGCCAGCCGCCATCTTCTGGCGGTCCTGGTAGATGCGGGCGACGCGGGCATGCAGCGAGAGTCCTTCCGGGACCTGGCTGATGGTCGCGGCGAGTTCGCGCAGCCGGTCGGCGTCGAACCGGGTATCGACCTCGTCGTCCAGGGTGCCCTTGAGATAGGTGTCCCAGTCGATGGTGAGGTCGTAGTCGTCCTCGGCGGCGTCCACCAGGTCGGTGGTGACCTCGCCGGCATCCAGCTTGTCGCGGTAGCCGTCCACCAGCGCCTTGGCGCCGGCCTCATCGATGGTGCCGTCGGCCACCAGCCGCGCGGTGTACAGCTCGCGCGGGGTCTTGTGCTTGCGGATGATCTGGTACATCAGCGGCTGGGTCGCGGCCGGCTCGTCGGCCTCGTTGTGGCCGTGGCGGCGGTAGCAGACCAGGTCGATGACCACGTCCTTGCCGAACTTCTGGCGGAAGTCGAAGGCCATCTCCATGCAGAACACCACCGCATCCGGGTCGTCGCCGTTCACGTGGAGCACGGGCGCGGCGACCATCTTGGCCACGTCGGTGCAGTAGAGCGTGGAGCGCGCGTCCTGCTGGTCGCTGGTGGTGAACCCGACCTGGTTGTTGATGACGATGTGCACGGTGCCGCCGACGGCGAAGCCGCGGGCCTGCGACATCTGCAGCAGTTCCATCACCACGCCCTGGCCGGCGAAGGCGGCGTCGCCGTGCAGCAGCACGGGCAGCACGGCCTTGCGCGCCGCGTCCCGGCGGCGGTGCTGGCGCGAACGCGCGCTGCCGGCCACCACCGGGCCGACGATCTCAAGGTGCGATGGGTTGAATGCCAGCGCCAGGTGGACCGGGCCGCCGCCGGTGCGCACGTCGGCGGAGAAGCCCATGTGGTACTTCACGTCGCCGGTGTGGGCGCGGTCGGTGGGCTGGTCGAACTTGCCCTCGAACTCGTCGAACAGCTTGCGCGGGTTCTTGCCCAGGGTGTTGACCAGCACGTTGAGGCGGCCGCGGTGGGCCATGCCGATCACGATGTCCTTGACGCCGTCGCCGCCGGCGCGCTGGATCATCGCGTCCAGCCCGGGGATCAGCGAATCGCCGCCTTCCAGCGAGAAGCGCTTCTGGCCGACGTACTTGGTGTGCAGGTAGCGTTCCAGGCCCTCGGCGGCGGTGAGCCGCTCCAGGGTGCGGATCTTTTCTTCCCTGCTGCGATGGAAGTTGCCGCCGGCCCGCTCCATGCGCTGGTAGAGCCACTGGCGCTGGGTGGCGTCGGGGATATGCATGAATTCGGCGCCGATGCTGCCGCAGTAGGTGCTGCGCAGCAGTCCCAGCAGCTCGCGCAGGCGCATGCGCTCGGGGCCGCCGAAGGTGCTGGTGCTGCCACCGCCCGGGCCGGTGCGGAATTCCTCGTCCAGGTCGGCGTCCGACAGCCCGTGGAACGGCAGTTCCAGATCAGGCGCGTCGAGCTTCTCGAGCGTGCCCAGCGGGTCGATGTCGGCCTGCAGGTGGCCGCGGGAGCGGTAGGCCGTGATGAGCTTGAGCACCGCGCCCTGCTTGCGCGAGGACTCGCTGTCGGCTTCGGAAACGATGGCGCCGTCGCGTGCGGCGCGGCCGGCGGCGGCGACGCGTTCCTGGATCGCGGAGTGCGGGACATCGCCCGCCTCGCGTCCCTTGAATTCATCGAACCAGCTTTTCCAGTTGGGGCCAACGCTGTCGGGGTTGACCAGGTACTGCTCATACAGGTCTTCGATGTAGGCGGCGTTGGAGCCGAGCTGCGAAGACTGCGCAAACTTCTTCAGGAGACTATCCACGTCTGGGGTCGGGACTCGGAAATAAAGTGTGGGGGTGGGGTGTCGTGCCGGGGCGGGTGCCGGCGTGAGCCAGGAGCTTCGGCCTTGCGGGACGGAACCCGATCAATTATAGCCGTTGAAGGTGAACAGGGCGACCGGGAACGCACTGTCCCGCAGGCCCCCCGGGGCCGGGCCGGCGGCGCTCAAAGGCCCAGTGCCCGCAGTTCGGTACAGGGCCGGGAGCGCTCCCAGACCGGCTTGAAGGATTCGGCCAGCTGGCGCGCCCGGCCGGGATTGCCGGGGTCCCAGTCGCCATCGAACCGGTGCCCCAGTCGGCGGAAGTAGTAGCCGCCGCCGTCGCTGGCCAGGAACGCCGGCACGTAGGTCCGGTCCACCGGATCGTCGACGGCGCGGAACAGGAACACGCTGGGCAGGCGCTGGGCCAGCCCCAGCAACGGGGCGTGGGCGCGCTGGGGCGCGGCCGGGTCGTGCAGGAGGATGTGCACCTCGCGCGCGCGCCCGGCCACGGCGAAAGCGCGCAGGGCCTCGAGCACGGGCTCGGCGTCGAGCACGCCCGGGTCGAGCTCCCGGCTGCGGATCCACACCCGGCTGCGGGCGCCAGCGACCACCGAGGCGGTGGCGGCCACGGCCTCCCCGCGGGTTTCCACGGCGCCCGCGCGCAGCAGCGGCATCCACATGGCCTGGTGTTCGATCCCGGCCTCCTGGAAACGCCCGCCGGACGGGACGAACCCGCGGGCGGCGTAGAAGCCGATGGCCGGCGCCTGCGCGTGCAGCCGCACCTCCGCCAGTCCGGATGCCCGGGCATGGTCGAGCAGGGCGCGCAGCATGGCGTCGCCAACCCCGCGCCCGCGCCAGCCGCGCCGGACCGCCATGCGCCCGATCCTGCCCGACGCGGTGATGCGCCCGGTGCCTATGGCCGTGCCGGATGGGTCGCGGGCGAGGACGTGCGTGGCCGCGCGGTCCTCCTCGTCGCGCTCCAGCTCGGGTGGGACGCCCTGCTCGCGGACGAAGACCTCCACGCGCACGGCCATGCATTCGTCGGCTGCAGCGGAATCAAAGCCGGTGGTTTCGACACTGAAGGTGCTTGCCCCGCCCGTCATTCCGCCTCCATGCCGGCGTCATCGCCAGGCAGTTCAAGCCGGTAGTGCCCGCGGCCGAGCAGTTCGATCAGCAGGTCGCGCCCTGCGTCCGAAAGTGTCCGGTACAGCGCGCCGTCCACCACGTCCGCAGCCGCGATCCGGCTGGCATCGGCCGGTGGCAGCGGATGGCTGGAGCCGGCGACATAAAGACGCGCGTCGCCATCGCTGGCCGCGGCCTGGCGCCAAGCCATCCTGGTCCAGGGATGGCGCTGCAGCGTGCCGCCCTGTTCAAGGTCCCATTCCACCTCGATCCGCGAGCGCGATTCGTCGCCGGGCGCGGCAGTGGCGCCGACCCGGTACATGGTGATGAACCGCCCGAACCAGTCGCCAAGCCGGTCGGGGTCGCGCATCCGCAGCTGGTTGAGCGCTTCCACCACCCGGTTCATCGCCGCCGCATCGATCTCGTTGGGGTCTGCGGGAAGCTCCAGGTCGGGATCCACGTAGCGCAGGGAGTCATCGGCGTCCGCGATCATCGCATCCACCCAGTCGCCCATCAGTTCCGCGGCCGAGGGCGCGCGCATGCCCACCGAGAAGGTCAGGCATGCATCCTCGGCGACGCCGTGATGGGGCACGCCGGGCGGCAGGTAGAGCATGTCCCCGGGTCCGAGCACCCAGTCGTGGCTGGGCCGGAAGCGCTGCAGCAGGCGCAGTTCGGTGTCCGGCCGGTAATGCAGCGGCGGGTCCGGGCGGTCGTCGATCTGCCAGCGGCGGTGGCCCTGGGCCTGCAGCAGGAACACGTCGTACTGGTCCACGTGCGCGCCCACCGATCCGCCCGGCGCGGCGAAACTCACCATGACATCGTCGATGCGCCAGCGGGGCAGGAAGCTGAAATGGGGCAGCAGGGCGGCGATGTCGGCGTCCCACTTGTCCACGTCCTGCACCAGCAGGGTCCAGTCGTGGTCGGGCAGGCCGGGGAACATCTCCTCGGGGAAGGGCCCGTGCCGCAGCATCCATTTGTCGGTCTCGCGCTCATGGGCGACGATACGCGCCAGCACCCCGTCCTCGCAGGCCAGGCCGGCCAGGTCCTCCGGGGCAATGGGTGATTCAAACCCGGGGAAAGCGTTGCGGATGAGCAGCGGGCGCTTCTGCCAGTAATCGCGCAGGAATTCTTCCGGCGCCATGCCCAGCGGTGGCAGCTCGCGGGCATCGATTTCAATCGGCGGGGCGCTCATGCGGGAAGCCTAGCGCGATCCGGCCCGCCTGTGCGTTCCACATCGGCCACGCACAGGGAACCGGGCGGCGCAATGCCTGTCCCCGGGGTTTCAGATCTCGCGCGCCAGCCGTTCCGCGAGGCCCGTATAGCTTGCCGGGGCCAGCTCCAGCAGGCGCTGCTTCTCGCCTTCCGGCAGCTCCAGCGCACCGATGAACTCGCGCATGGATGCCTCGGTGATGCCCTGGCCGCGGGTCAGGGCCTTGAGCTGTTCGTAGGGGTTGGGCAGGCCGTGGCGGCGCATCACCGTCTGCACGGCCTCGGCCAGCACTTCCCAGGCCGCGTCCAGGTCCGCCTGCAGGCGGTCGGGATTGATGCTGAGCTTGTCCAGCCCCCGCAGCAGGGCGTCATGCCCGACCAGGGCATGGCCAAACGCGGTGCCCAGCCCGCGCAGCACGGTCGAATCGGTGAGGTCGCGCTGCCAGCGACTGATCGGAAGCTTCGCCGAGAAGTGCCGGAACAGGGCATTGGCGACGCCGAAGTTGCCCTCGGCGTTCTCGAAGTCGATGGGGTTGACCTTGTGCGGCATGGTCGAGCTGCCCACTTCGCCTTCCTTCAGCGCCTGGCGGAAGTAGCCCAGCGAGATGTAGCCCCAGACATCACGGCACAGGTCGATGCAGATGGTGCCGATGCGCGCCTGGGCGTCGCAGGCCTCGGCGATGCCGTCGTGGGGCTCGATCTGGGTGGTGTAGGGTTGCCAGTCCAGGCCCAGGCCGGTCACGAAGCGCTCGGAGAACGCCGGCCAGTCGACGTCGGGGTAGGCGATGGCGTGGGCGTTGTAGTTGCCGACCGCGCCGTTGATCTTGCCCGGCATGGGCAGGCTGGCAAGCACCTCGCGCTGGCGCTCGAGCCTGGCCACCACGTTCGCCACCTCCTTGCCCAGGGTGGTGGGCGAAGCGGTCTGCCCGTGGGTGCGCGAGAGCATGGGAACGCCGGCGTGCTCATGGGCCATGGCCCGCAGCTTCGCGATCACGGCGTCGAGCCTGGGCAGCATCACCTCCTCGCGCGCCTGGCGCAGCATCAGCGCATAGGAGAGGTTGTTGATGTCCTCGCTGGTGCAGGCGAAATGGACGAACTCGAGGGCGCCGGCGAGCTCCGCGTTGCCCTGCAGGCGTTCCTTGATGAAGTACTCCACCGCCTTGACGTCGTGGTTGGTGGTGCGCTCGATCTCCTTGACCCGGGCGGCATCCGCGACGCTGAAGCCGTCGGCGAGCTGGCGCAGCGCGGCCACGGCGCGGTCGCCGAACGCGGGAAGCTCGGGAATGCCGGGCTCGGCCGCAAGCGCCAGCAGCCATTCGATCTCCACCCGCACCCGGGCATGGATCAGCCCGAACTCGGAGAACACCGGGCGCAGCGGGTCGACCTTGCCGGCGTAGCGGCCGTCGAGCGGGGAGAGGGCGAGGAGGGTGGCTTCGGACATGGCATGGATGGCACACAACGGCGGAGGCGCATTCTAGCGTTCCACGCGCGGGCGCGGCCGGCCCGGGCCGCTGGCGTATCCTTCCAGCGGTGTGCCGGCGCTGCCGCGCAGCAGGCCGGCGCCTTCCCCCGTCAAAGGAGCCGGTGATGGCAGATTTCCGTATCGAACATGACAGCATGGGTGAGCTGCAGGTCCCTGCCGATGCCAGGTGGGGCGCGCAGACCCAGCGCGCGGTGGAGAACTTCCCGATTTCCGGCCGGCCGATGCCGCGCGGTTTCATCCGCGCACTCGGGCTGGTGAAGGCGTCCGCGGCGGAGGCCAACGCCGCCCTTGGCCTGCTGCCGCAAACGGTGTCGAAGGCCATCGTCCGCGCGGCCCTGGAAGTGGCCAACGGCAGGCTCGACGACCAGTTCCCGATCGATATCTACCAGACCGGTTCGGGCACCTCGTCGAACATGAATGCCAACGAGGTGATCGCGTCCCTGGCCTCCACCGCGCGGCGCAAGGTGCATCCCAACGACCACGTCAACCTCGGCCAGAGTTCCAACGACGTCATCCCCACCACGCTGCGGGTGTCCGCCCAGCTGGCGACGGTGGAGGACCTGCTGCCGGCGCTCAGGCACCTGCGCAAGGTCATCGACCGCCGCGCGCGCGGACTGCAGAAGGTGGTCAAGACCGGCCGCACCCACATGATGGACGCCATGCCGCTGACGTTTGCGCAGGAGTTTGGCGCCTGGTCGTCGCAGCTGGCCTCGGCCCAGGCGCGGATCGAGGACAGCCTCAAGCGGCTGCGCCGGCTGCCGCTGGGCGGCACCGCGATCGGCACCGGCATCAACGCCGACCCGCGCTTCGGGGAACGCGTGGCCAAGCTGCTGTCCAGCCGCACCAAGGTCAAATTCGAGAGCGCGAAGGACAAGTTCGAAGGCATCGCCTCGCAGGACGACGCGGTGGAGCTGTCGGGCCAGCTCAACGCGCTGGCGGTCGCGCTGATGAAGATCGCCAACGACCTGCGCTGGATGAATTCAGGGCCCCTGGCCGGGCTGGGCGAGGTGGAGCTGCCGGCGCTGCAGCCGGGCAGCTCGATCATGCCGGGCAAGGTCAACCCGGTGATGCCCGAGGCGGTGTGCATGGTGTGCGCGCAGGTGATGGGCCACCACGCCGCGATCACAGTGGCCGGGCAAAGCGGCAATTTCCAGCTCAACGTGATGCTGCCGCTGATTGCCGCCAACCTGCTCGATTCGATCCAGATCCTCTCCAATGGCATGCGCCTGCTGGCCGACGACACCATCGCCGGGCTCAAGATCCGCAAGGACAACGTGGCCGCGGCGCTGGACCGCAACCCGATCCTGGTGACCGCGCTCAACCCGGTGATCGGCTACGAGAAGGGCGCGGCGATCGCCAAGCGCGCCTATGCTGAAAACCGGCCGGTGTTCGACGTCGCGCTGGAGGACAGCGGGCTTGGCGAAGAGGAGCTGCGCCGGCTGCTGGATCCCACGGGGCTGACCCGCGGCGGGATCCCCGGCAAGAAGGCCTGAACACGGCGCCGGGCGCGGAGTCCGCGCCCGGCGCCGTTTCCGGGCGTCAGCGCCGCTTCGGCACGTCCACCTCGCCGGCGACGTCGCGGTGGCGGATGTCGCCGCTGCCCTTGCTGCTGACGGTGAAGTCGCCGCCCACGCCGTGGGCTTCGAAGTCGCCCGAGCCGAGGCTGTCCAGGGTGACGCTGCCGCCAACGTCGCGCAGCTGGAGGTCGCCCGAACCGATCGAGCCGGCCGTGACGTCTCCGCGGACGCCTGAAAGTTCCGCGTCGCCCGAGCCGATGGACCGGATGCTGGCGTTTCCGCCGACGCCCCGGACCTCAAGGTCGCCGGAGCCGATGCTGCCGATCACCGCGTCACCCTCCACGCGCTCGACTTCGACATCCCCGGAACCGATCGACCGGATGTCCAGCGAGCCGATGCCGCTGAGCGTGAGATCGCCGGAGCCGACGGTGGCCGCCACCGGCCCGCTGATGGAGCGGCCGTCGACATCGCCCGAGCCGAGCTTGACGCCAAGCGCGGACGCGCCCACTACGCGGGCATCGCCGGAGCCGACCGAGAGTTCGACCGCAACATCCCGGGGAATGCTGCCGGCCAGTTCGAGCCGCGCATAGTTGCGGCCGAGGAAGATGCCGCGCGGCGGCTGGTCGTAGCGCAGTTCCACGTGCAGGCGATCACCGTCGCGACGCTGCCCGACCTGGAGCTTCTCCAGCCAGCCGGCATTCGACGCGCAGGCGCGGCCCTCCAGCGCGCCGCCGGCGCCGGACGAAGCTTCCAGCCTGAGCTGGTGCCTTCCCACGTCGAAGGTGACGGTGCGCACGCCCTCCATGTCCAGGTCGAGCTGGCGTGGCGCGGAGTGGCGGCAGTCCCGGGAATCATCAGCCTGCGCCGCGAACGGCAGCAGCAAGGCGCTGGCGAACAACAGGTTGCGGATCATGGCGAAGCTCCTCGATTGGATCCAGGGCCGGCTCAGGCGTCGTCGCCCTTGCCGCAATCTTCGATGTCCTGGAGGGTCAGCGTTGCGTAGGGTTCGAATTCGGGCAGCGACGCCGCCAGCGCCTGCTGGCTGTCGTGGAGCGGCGGAAGCAGGGTGCAGAGCCTGCGCGCCTCGTCCTTGATGCGCGCGGATTCGGCCTCGATCCGCGCCTCGTATTCCCTGCGGCCTTCCTCGCCGCCGAAGACCGCGCTGCCGATGCCGCCCAGCGCCTTGCCGGCGATGTCCGCGCCCTGGATGCCGATGGCCATCCCGGCCTGGGCAACATCGATGTACCGGTTCCGGTAGTCCAGCAGGAGTTCCCGCTGGGCGCCGGTGACCGGCACCTGGCTGTCTTCGATCAGCAGCTCGCCGTCCGGGGTGATCTCCGCCGGCGGCAGGCCGTTGCTGCGACTGGGGCCGTAGTGCGTGCCGTTGATGGAGAAACCGTGCTTGCCACCGATCTTGAGGTTCCCGGTTTCCATCTCCTGCCGGGCCTTCGTGATCGCCGCCTCGGCCTTGCGGCCGATCCAGGACTGGGCTGCGGGCGCTTCGGAATCGCCCGCCGGTGGCGGACTCTCTGCGCCACCGCAGCCGGTGGCGAGTGCCGCGGCCAGGGCGAGGACGGCGCCGGTGTTTGCAAGGGTGCGGATGTTCATTGCAGGTTTCCCGTGGTACTGGGCACTCAGCCCTCGTCGCGCCAGCGGCGCAGGCGCACCGCCAGCAGCAGCATCAGTACGCCGGCCACGGCGCCGATCCACAGCGCGGGCTGGAGCAGGTTGGAATACACGGCCGGCGGGGAAACGAACGGCAGGATGCCAAGGCGGTCGATGGCCGCCCCGTCGATCCGGGCGAAGTCGTGCGAAGTGAGCGGCACGGTGCCCAGCAGCATCCGGGCCACGATGTTGGTCCAGAACCAGCTGGTCTCCAGGTTGAACAGCCGCATCACGCTGAACAGGCTGACGAATACGCCGGACAGGATCGGCACCAGCAGCGCCCACAGGAATGGCACCCTGCGCGCCCAGGCCGAGCACAGCATCAGCCAGCCCACCGTGGGCAGCGCCCAGAGCGCGTACACCGGGATCGCGGCCAGCATCGACAGCGAGATCATCAGCGGATTGCCCGGCCCCCAGATCAGCTCCCAGGGGTTTCCACCGTGCATCATCACCACCGCGCTGAGCATCAGCAGGAAGCCGAACATCGTGGCGATGGCCGACAGCGTCGCCAGCACCGGCAGGGTGCCCACCGCGCTCACCACCTTGGAGGCCACGGTCATGCCGTCGGATACCGGCATCGACTTCCAGAACAGCACGCTGCGGTCCTTGCGCTCGTCGTACAGGGCGCCCAGGCAGTAGAAGAACATCACGAAGATCATGACGATCCCCGGCCAGGCCGCGGACATCAGCATCGTGAGGTCGATCCCGGCGGCCAGCTGCGCCTTGTCGGATTCGCTCAGCTGCGAGGCGAGCAGGCCCAGGTCCAGGCCGTTGATCGACATGCTGGTGCCATCTCCCAGGTGGACCATGGCATCTTCGTCGGCGTTGCGGATGCCGACCATGGCGATCACGAGGAACACCGCGGTCAGCAGCAACGAGACGGCGCCGGCGATGGCCGGGGCCCACAGGAAGCCGCCGCGGTGCTCCCAGTATTCGCGCCGGAGCAGGGTGGCGAAGCGGCGGGGCGGGGTGACCCGCGCAGCGGTCGCGGGCATGGAATGGGCTGTGGCGTTCATATCAGTAGGTCCCCTTCATGGTGGCCACGAACAGGTCGGCCAGGCCGGGCGTGCGGGTCTCGCCATGGGCGGCGAGCGCCGCGCGGTCGGCGCCGTCGAACAGCATCACCGTCTTGCCAAAGGGCAGGGCGCGCTCGTCGATCGGCCCCAGGGCCCGGGCGGCATCGGCCTGGCCGGCGTCCACCAGCAGTTCGGTGAAGCGTTCGGCGAGTTCGTCCATCGAGGCGTCGACCACGATCCGGCCGTCGCGGATGAACAGCGCGTCGGTGAGGATGTGCTCCACCTCTTCCACCTGGTGGGTGGTGATGACGATGGTCTTGGCCTCGTCGAAGTAGTCCTCCAGCAGGCGCTGGTAGAACTGCTTGCGGTACAGCACGTCCAGCCCGAGCGTGGGCTCGTCCAGCACCAGCAGGCGGGCATCGATGGCCATCACCAGCGCCAGGTGCAGCTGCACGATCATGCCCTTGGACATCTCGCGCACCCGCATCTTCGGCGTCAGTTTGGTATTGGCCAGGAAGTGCTCGCAGCGGGCACGGTCGAAGCGCGGGTGCACGCCCTCGACGTAGTCGATCGCCTCGCGCACCCGGATCCAGCGCGGCAGCACCGCCACGTCGGCGATGAAGCACACGTCGTTCATCAGCTCATCGCGGCGCGTGCAGGGATCGCGGCCGAGCACTTCCAGCTCGCCCTGGAACGGCACCAGGCCGAGGATGGCCTTCAGGGCCGCGGTCTTGCCGGCGCCGTTGGGGCCCACCAGTCCGACGATGCGGCCGGGCTGGATATCGAAGTCGGCGCCGCCCAGCGCAATCGTTTTCCCATAGGCCTTGCGCAGCCCGCGGGCGCGCACGACCGGCGCCTGGGCGCTTGCGGTCTGCAGGTCGACAGTCATTTGGATTCTCCGGTGGATGCGGAAGACAGCAGGTCCTCGGGGGACAGGCCCAGCAGGCGGATGCGTTCAAGCACCTGTGGCCACTCTTCCTTGAGGAACCGCTCGCGTTCGTTGCCCAGCAGCTTGCGGGAGGCTTCATCGGTGACGAACATGCCCAACCCGCGGCGTTTCTCCACCAGGCCCTCGTCCACCAGTTCCTGGTAGGCGCGCGAGACGGTGATCGGGTTGAGCTGGAAGTCGGCGGCGACCTGCCGGACCGACGGCAGGGCGTCACCGGGCTTGAGCTCACCGTCCAGCATCATCGCGATGACACGCTCCTTGAGCTGGCGGTAGATCGGTGCGTTGTCATTCCACTGGACCGGACTCATGGCGTCACTCCCCGATGCTGCGGGCCTGGCTGCCCGCGGTCTGGAAATAGGGCATCGCCATCGCCTGCCGGCTGCGCGCTGCGCGCGGGCCCGGCGCCTGGCCGGCCGGGCTCGCGGGGTGCGGGCCGGCCTTGAGCTGGAACTCGCCGAGCAGCGCTTCCAGGGTGCCATCGACGATCGCCGCGGCGAGCAGCCCCGAGGCCATGGCCAGGGCGTCCTCACTGGCACCGCTGCGGGTCATGTGGGCGTCAAACCGGCCCGCGTCCGCCTCCAGGTCGCGCACCAGGCCGCGGCCCAGCTGGCCCGCGGCGTGCCCGCCCGCTGCCAGCGCCGCTGCGGCGCCCGTCGGCACGGCCGGATCGCGGGGGACGGGTTCGGCAAGAAGCAGGGCGGCCGCCAGGGCCATGGCCGTGACCGCGCCTGCCAGTTTCGAGTTTTGGAGCCTCTGGTTCATGGGGAACCTCCTGCCCGGGGGGTGGTCGGTGTTGTATGTGACTATAACACCAGAACACGGGGCGTCAATGGCTTTGCTGCGCGTTCCACCCAACTGAAGTCATGGTCCATCGGCGGCCCGCCGCGTCCCCGGGCAGGCGGATTGCCCGGGGGCAGCGATGCCGCGACAATACTGCGCTTGCGTCGTGCGCCGGCGCCCCCTTCAAACCGGAGTCCCCCATGTCCAAAGCAATGCGTGGCGCGGTCACGCTGTGTCTTGCTGTCGCCTGTCTTTTTGCGCTGCCGGCGCTGGCCCAGACGCTTGAAAGCGAGCGCGAGCGGATCAGCTACATGGTCGGCATGGACGTGGGCCAGTCATTGGAGCCGATCGGCCCCGACCTGGACTACGCGGCGTTCGAGCGGGCCCTGGCCCATGCGTTTGAAGGCGGTGAACCGATGGTGGACGCCGAGGCGTCCCAGGCGATTGGCATGGTGCTGATGCTGCGCGCGGCCGACCGTGCCGGCCAGCCGATGCCGGGCCTGCCGCCGGGTTCCCCGCCGCCGGACGTGGACCGGGAGCAGGCCGGGCTGATGCTGGGCGCGGACGTGGGCCGCTCGCTGGCGCCGGTCAGCGGTGAAATCGAGCTGCCGGTGATGATGCAGGGGCTGCGCACCCGGATCGAGGGCGGCGAGCTGCTGCTGGGCGAGGAAGAAGCCGACGCGCTGCGCACCGCGTTCTCCGCCCGCGTGCAGGAACGGCTGCAGGCCGAAGCCGCCGCGCTGGCGGACCGCAACCGGGCCGAGGGCGAGGCGTTCCTTGCAGAAAACCGCGGCAGGAAGGGTGTGATCACCACGCCCTCCGGCCTGCAGTACATGGTGTTGCGCCAGGGGTCGGGTGCGCGCCCGCTGCCGTCGGACCGGGTCCGCGTGCATTACCACGGCACCTTGCTGGACGGGACCGTCTTCGACAGCTCCTACGACCGCGGCGAGCCGGCGGAATTCGCCCTGCGCCAGGTCATCCCGGGCTGGACGGAAGGCGTCGCCCTGATGCCGGTGGGCGCCAAGTACCGTTTCTGGATCCCGGGCCAGCTTGGCTATGGTGCCAGCGGTACCCCCGGCGGCCCGATCGGCCCCAACGCCACCCTGGTTTTCGACGTCGAGCTGCTTGATGTCCTCTGAGGAGTTGTCCATGAAACCGTTTTCCTTTGCCGTGGCCGCGCTGGCCGCCGCACTCTCCCTGGCCGCCTGCAAGCCGATCGAAGATGACGCGGTGACCGCCCGGCCGGGGGGCGACCCGGAGGCCGCCGCCACGCCGGGCATTGAAGGCATCGACGGTCTGGAGACGGCGCAGCAGCAGGCCGGTTACGTGATCGGCCTGGAGCTGGGCGGCACGCTGGTGCCGGTGCGCGGGGAAGTGGACCTGGACGCGATGATGGAAGGCGTCCGCGACAGCCTCGCTGGCCGGGAGCCGAAGGTGAGCGAACAGCAGTTCATGCAGATCATGCAGGACCTGGGTGAGCGCATGCAGGCCAGCCGCGCCGAACAGGGTGCGCGGGCGGCCGAGGAAGGCGCCGCGTTCCTGGCCGAGAATGCCGGGCGCGAAGAGGTGCAGGTCACCGACAGCGGGCTGCAGTACGAAGTGCTCGAGCCGGGCGAGGGCGACCGCCCCGGGCCCACCGACCGGGTGCGGGTGCACTACGAGGGCAGCCTGCTGGACGGCGAGGTGTTCGACAGTTCGCGCGAACGCGGTGAGCCGGCGGAGTTCACGCTCGACCAGGTGGTGCCGGGCTGGCAGGAAGGCCTGCAGCTGATGCCACGCGGCAGCCGCTACCGGCTCTGGATCCCGTCGGAGCTGGGCTACGGCGAGCAGGGTACGCTGGGCGGTCCGATCGGACCGAATGCGACGCTGGTGTTCGACGTCGAGCTGATCGACTTCGAGCCGGCGCAGTAGCCGCGATGGGCGACGCATCAGCCGATCTGGAGGCGCGCGTGGTGGAGTTGGAAACCCGGCTGGCTTTCCAGGACCAGGCGCTGGCCGAGCTCAGCGACGCGCTCGCCGAGATGCGCGCCGAGGCCGCGCGCAACGCCGAGGCGCTGCGCCGCGGGCTGGAGGAAATCCGCCAGGCGAGCGGTCCGTTCTTCGCCGATCCGGCGCAGGAACCGCCGCCGCCGCATTATTGAAAAAGAAATGAGCAATTCACTGCGCGACCAGCTGTTGGGTCTTGGTTTCAAGGCGCCCGCGCCCGACCGCAAGGAGCCCCGCCGGCGCAAGGACGGCGGTCCCGGCCGGGCCGACGGCGGCCGCAAGGGGAAAGGCAAGCGGCAGGGGCCGGGCGAGGCGAAGCAGGGGACGGAGCGCAGGGCGGGACGCAGCCAGGAGGAGATCGACCTGGCGAAGGCGTATGCCCTGCGCGCCCAGCGCGAGAAGCAGGAGCGGATCGAGGCCGAGAAGAAGAAGCAGGAGGAGGCCCGGCTGCGGCGCGAGGCGCGGGCCAGGCTCGCGAAGCTGCTTGAGGGCAAGACCCTGAACGCGGACGATGCGGATATTGCCCGCCACTTTGAATATGGCGGCAAGATCAAGCGCATCTACGTCACCGCCGACCAGCTCAAGGCGCTCAATGCGGGCGAGCTGGGCGTGGTGCAGCAGAACGGGCGCTACCTGCTGGTCACCGCGGAACTGCTGGCCGAGGCGGAGAAGGTGTTTGCCCCGGCGGTGGCCCTCAAGGTCGATCCGGATGCGCCTGCGGAGGACGATCCCTACGCCGACCCCCGGTACCAGGTGCCCGACGACCTCGTCTGGTAGCCGCGCCCCGGGACGCTTACTCGGGGTCGTAGTCCAGGTTTGAGGCGAGCAGGCGTTCGGCGCGGGCCATGCTGACGCCCTTGCGCCGCGCATAGTCGGCCACCTGCTCCTTCGACACGCGCCCGACCACGAAGTACTGGCTGCCCGGGTGGCTGAAGTAGTAGCCCGAGACCGCGGCGGTGGGAAGCATGGCGAAGCTGTCGGTCAGCTCCATGCCGGCGTTGCGTTCGGCGTCGAGCAGGTCGAACAGGGTGCGCTTCTCGCTGTGCTCGGGGCAGGCCGGATACCCGGGCGCGGGGCGGATCCCGCGGTACTTCTCGGCAATCAGGGCTTCGTTGTCCAGGTCTTCGTCGGCGGCATAGCCCCAGAACTCCCGGCGCACCCGCTGGTGCAGGTGTTCGGCCAGGGCCTCGGCCAGGCGGTCGGCCAGGGCCTTGAGCAGGATCGCGCTGTAGTCGTCGTGGTCGGCCTGGAAGCGGGCGACGTGTTCGTCGATGCCGATGCCCGCGGTGACGGCGAACGCGCCAATCCAGTCCTCGCGGCCGGATTCCCCCGGCGCGATGAAATCAGCCAGGCAGAAGTCGGGCCGCTCGGGTGGCTTGTCGACCTGCTGGCGCAGGAAGTGCAGGCGCCGCGCCTGGCCGTCTCCATCGATCAGCTCAACGTCGTCGCCGTCGCTGGCCGCCGGCCAGATCCCGAACACGGCCTTCGCCCGCAGCCACTTCTCCGCGATGATGCGATCGAGCATGGCGCGGGCGTCGGCATGCAGTTCGGTTGCCTGCTTTCCCACTACCGGGTCTTCGAGGATCTTCGGGAAGCGGCCCGCCAGCTCCCAGGCCTGGAAGAACGGCGTCCAGTCGATCACCGGCAGCAGGTCTTCCAACGGGTAGTCGTCGAACGCCTTGACGCCGGTGAAGCGGGGGCGCGGCGGCGCATAATCGTCCCAGCCGCCGTCGAAGCGCTGGGCGCGGGCTTTCCCGAGTGACACCAGCCGCTTGCCGTCACCCCGGTTGCGGTGGCGCCTGCGGATCTCGGCGAAGTCGGCGTCGTTGGCGGCGACGAATTTCCCGCGCAGCTCGGCGCTGACCAGCGACTGGGCCACTCCGACGGCGCGCGAGGCGTCCTTCACCCATACGGTCGGGGCATCGTAGTTGGGCGCGATGCGCAGGGCGGTATGGGCGCGAGAGGTGGTGGCGCCACCGATCAGCAGGGGGGTCTGGAAACCCTGCCGCTTCATTTCCGCGGCCACGCTGCCCATCTCCTCCAGCGACGGCGTGATCAGCCCTGACAGGCCGATCAGGTCGGCATTGATCTCGCGTGCCTTGTCCAGGATCTTCTGAGCCGGGACCATCACCCCCAGGTCCACCACCTCGAAGTTGTTGCAGGCGAGCACCACGCCGACGATGTTCTTGCCGATGTCGTGCACGTCTCCCTTGACCGTGGCCAGCACCACGCGGCCGTTGGGCTGGCCGGTGTCGCCGTGCTTCTCCTTCTCGGCCTCGATGAAGGGCAGCAGGTGCGCCACCGCCTTCTTCATCACCCGGGCCGACTTGACCACCTGGGGCAGGAACATCTTTCCCGATCCGAACAGGTCGCCGACCACGTTCATGCCGTCCATCAGCGGCCCTTCGATCACCTGCAGTGGCCGTTCGAACTGCTGCCGGGCTTCCTCGGTATCCTCCACCGCGTACTGGTCGATGCCGTGCACCAGGGCGTGGATGAGGCGCTCGGTGACCGGTTTCTGCCGCCAGCCCAGGTCCTCGGCCTTCGAAGCGCCCTGGCCGCCGCGGTAGCGCTCGGCGATCTCCAGCAGGCGCTCGGTGGCGTCGGACCGCCGGTTGAGCACCACGTCCTCGACCCGTTCGCGCAGCTCCGGGTCCAGGTCGTCGATGATCGGCAGCGCGCCCGCGTTGACGATGCCCATGTCCAGGCCCGCGGCGATGGCGTGGTAGAGGAACACCGCGTGGATCGCCTGGCGCACGGTTTCGTTGCCGCGGAAGGAGAACGACACGTTGGAGATGCCGCCCGACACATGGCAGTG
>JAAYXJ010000152.1 GCA_012515985.1 Gammaproteobacteria bacterium | reverse complement strand
TCGACGTTCTCGACCACGACGATGGCGTCGTCCACCAGCAGGCCGATCGCCAGCACCATGCCGAACATGGTGAGCGTGTTGATCGAGTAGCCGAAGGCGGCGAGCACGCCGAAGGTTCCGAGCAGCACCACCGGGACCGCGATCGTCGGGATCAGCGTCGCCCGGAAATTCTGCAGGAACAGGTACATCACCAGGAACACCAGGATGATGGCCTCGATCAGGGTGCTGATCACGCTCTTGATCGACACCTTCACAAACGGCGTGGTGTCGAACGGGATCACCGACTTCATGCCGGGCGGGAAGTACGGCTCCAGCTCGGCCAGGGTTTCCTGCACGCCCGCGGCGGTATCCAGCGCGTTCGCGCCGGTGGCCAGCGAGATCGCGATACCCGTCGCCTGCTGGCGGTTGTAGCGGGTATCGAACTCGTACATCTCGGTGCCCATTTCCACCCGGGCCACATCACCCAGGCGCAGCACCGAGCCGTCCGGATTGGCGCGCACCACGACGTTGCGGAACTCTTCCGGCGTCTGCAGGCGGTCCTGGGCGTTGATGGTGGCGTTGATCTGCTGGCCGTCGATCGCCGGGGCGCCGCCCAGGGCACCGATGGCCACCTGGGCGTTCTGGCCCTGGATGGCGGCCACGATCTCGTTCACCGCCAGCGCGTAGGTGTGCAGCTTGCTCGGATCCAGCCAGATGCGCATGGCGTACTTGCCGCCGAACACCTGGATGTTGCCCACGCCGTCCACGCGGCTGAGCGGGTCGACGATGTTGGCGCTGACATAGTCGGCGATGTCAACGCGGTCCATGCTGCCGTCTTCGGACACGAAGCCGACCACCATCAGGAAGCCCGAGGTGGACTTGGCCACGTTCACGCCCTGCCGCTGCACCTCCTGCGGCAGCAGCGGCATGGCCAGCTGCAGCTTGTTCTGTACCTGGACCTGGGCGATGTCCGGATCGGTGCCGGTCTCGAAGGTCAGGGAGATGGTGGCCATGCCGTTGGAGTTGGACTGCGAGGAGAAGTACATCAGGCCGTCCAGGCCCTTCATGTTCTCCTCGATCACCTGGGTGACCGAGTCGCGCACCACCTGGGCGGACGCGCCCGGGTACATCGCGCGGATCTCGACCGCCGGCGGCGCCACGGTGGGGTACATGGAGACCGGCAGGCCGGTGATGGCCAGGCCGCCGGCCAGCATGATGACGATCGCAATGACCCACGCGAAGATCGGGCGGTCAATGAAGAAACGTGCCATGGAATTCTCCGCTTACTGTTGCGGGTCGGCAGCGTCGGCAGCCGGCTCGGCCGCATCGGGTTGGGCGGCGTCGCCGGCCCCGGCCGGTGCCGGCGCCTGCGCGGCGGGCTGATCCGCCGCCGGCTGTTCGCGGAACTCGACGACCTCCACCTGCGCGCCGGGCTGGATCTTCTGCAGCCCCTCCACCACCACGCGGTCACCGGCGGACAGGCCCTCCTCGACCAGCCACTGGTCGCCGATGGTGCGGCTGACCACGACGGGGCGGTTCTCGATCACGCCCTCGTCGTTGACCAGCATCACGCTGGTGTTGCCCTTGGGGTCGCGGGCCACGCCGCGCTGCGGCACCAGGATGGCGTTCTGGCGCACGCCGCTGGCGACCACGGCGCGCACGTACATCCCCGGCATCAGGATGTGGTCCGGGTTGTCCACCACCACCCGCAGGCCGAAGCTGCCGGTGGTCGGGTCGACGCTGACCTCGGAGAAGGCCAGGGTGCCCTCGTGCGGGAACGGGGTGCCGTCCCCGAGCAGGATGGTCACCGGGAACTCCCCGGTGCTCTCGATCCGGCCCGCGGCCAGCTCGCGGCGCAGGTCCAGCAGTTCGCTTGCGGACTGGGTGAGGTCAACGTGGATCGGGTCGAGCTGCTGGATGGTCGCCAGCGCCTGCGGCTGGTTGGCCGTCACCAGCGCGCCGGCGGTGACCGACGAGCGGCCGATGCGGCCGGAAATCGGGGCGGTGATCACCGCGCGCCCGAGGGTGACGTTGGCCGCATCCAGGGCGGCCCGGGCGGCGCCCACTTCCGCCTCCGCCTGGCGGGCGGCGGCCACGGCATTCTCGTATTCCTGCTCGGAGACGTAGCGGGTCCCGGCCAGCTCCTTCAT
>JAAYXJ010000023.1 GCA_012515985.1 Gammaproteobacteria bacterium | reverse complement strand
GCGTTATTCTGGCGCCAGCGGGCGCCCGGCAGGCAGTGTATCGCCGCCGATGTGGCGGCCCGATCAGCATTCAAGACAGCTCAGGGAGCAAGGCGATGCGACTGGTATTACTCGGGGCCCCGGGGTCGGGCAAGGGAACGCAGGCCGCGCGCCTGAAGGAGCGCCTGGGCGTTCCGCATATTTCCACCGGCGACCTGCTGCGGGCGGAAGTGGCGGCGGGATCGCCGCTTGGCCAGCAGGCCAAGGCAGTGATGGAGCGGGGCGACCTGGTCTCCGACGAGATCCTGCTGGGGATGCTGGAGGAGCGGCTGGCGCGCGACGACGTGCGCCCGGGCTTCATCCTCGACGGTTACCCGCGCAACCTCGCGCAGGCCAGGGCGCTGGGCGAGCTGCTCGAACGCCTGGGCCAGCCGTTCGACGCCGCGGTGCAGCTGGAGGTGGACAACGAGCTGCTGATCGAGCGCCTGGCCGGCCGCGCCCAGCAGGAAGGCCGCGCCGACGACAATTCCGAAACCGTGCGCAAGCGCCTGGCGGTGTACGACGAGCAGACCGCCCCGGTGATCGATTTCTACCGCGAGCAGGGCCAGCTCACCACCGTGGATGGCGTTGGCACGCTGGACGAGGTGTTCGGGCGCATCCTGGCGGCGATTGGCGCGGACCAGACGGCTGCCTGAATTGAAGATCCACATCCTCGGCATCGCCGGCACCTTCATGGGTGGCGTGGCGGCGCTCGCGCGCGAGTCGGGCGTCACCGTGGAAGGCAGCGACCAGGCGGTGTACCCGCCCATGTCCACCCAGCTGGAGCGGCTGGGCATCGAACTGCGCCAGGGCTACGACCCGCGGCACATTTCCCCGGACGTGGACGAGGTGATCGTCGGCAACGCACTCTCACGCGGCAATCCGGCCGTGGAGGCGCTGCTGGATTCAGGCCGCAGCTACACCTCGGGTGCGCAGTGGCTGGCCGAGCACGTGCTGCCCGGGCGCACCACCATCGCGGTGGCCGGCACCCACGGCAAGACCACCACCAGCACCATCCTGGCCTGGCTGCTGCAGGCGGCGGGGCGCGAGGCCGGATTCCTGATCGGCGGGGTGCCGGAAGGGTTCGGGGTGTCGGCGCGGCGCGGCAGCGATCCGCTGTTCGTGGTGGAGGCCGACGAGTACGACACCGCCTTCTTCGACAAGCGCAGCAAGTTCGTCCACTACCGGCCGAAGGTGGCGATCCTCAACAACCTGGAGTTCGACCACGCCGACATCTTCGAGAACCTGGCGGCGATCGAGCGCCAGTTCCACCATCTGGTGCGCACGATCCCGGGCAGCGGCCGGCTGCTGGTGAACGGCGAGGACCCGAACCTGGCGCGGGTGCTGGAGATGGGGTGCTGGACGCCGGTGGAGCGGTTCGGCATCGACGGCGAGTTCGACTGGAATGCGCGGCTGGTGGAGGCCGATGGCAGCGTGTTCGAGGTGCTGCACGACGGCGCCGTCGTGGGCACGGTGCGCTGGCCGCTGCTGGGGCGGCACAACGTGATGAATGCGCTGGGCGCGCTGGCCGCGTGCCATGTGGTGGGAGTGGACCCGGCGGCGGTGATCCCGGCGCTGGAGGGCTTTGGCAGCGTCAAGCGGCGGATGGAGCTGCTGGGCGAGGTGGAGCGCACTCTGGTGTACGACGATTTCGCCCACCATCCCACGGCCATCGCCACCACGCTGGATGGGCTGCGGGCCAGCGCCGGGGGCGCGCGCATCGTCGTGGCGATGGAGCCGCGCAGCAATTCCATGCGCCTGGG
>JAAYXJ010000151.1 GCA_012515985.1 Gammaproteobacteria bacterium | reverse complement strand
GCAGCCACGCAGGATCCCTCCGGGGACGCGGCCACCGATGGGGACGCGGGCCTGGCTGGCGATATTTCCGCCGCCAGCGAACCGGACCCGGGCGAGCCGGCTGCAGGCGGGGTCGCGCCGGCGCCTGTCGTGCCGGGGTTTGGCGAGCTCAGCCTTGCCACGGGTGAAGATGACGTGCCGCTGGTCGACGGCCGGGCGCCAGAAGCCCAGGCGCCGGACCTGGATGCGCTGGAAGAGCGGATCGCCGGTCTCAGCCTGGTGGACGTCGACGCCTACGGCCTCGGACCTGAGCGCGGCGCGGTGCTGGTCGAGGCCGGCCTGGGCGGGCCCGACGCGGTGCGCCAGCTGCTGGCTTCGCTGGAAGCCGGTTTCCCGCGCCCGCTGCTTGTGCGCATGCGCCTGGACGGCGGCCGCTACGACCGCCTGGTGCGGCAGATGGACCGGGCCACGGTGCTGGCGGTCGAGCTTGCCGAAGAAGGCGCGGCCATCCAGCCCGGACACGTGTACTTTCTGCCGCCCGGGATCAGTACCGCCCGGGACCGGGGTGAACTCCGTTTCGCGGCCAGCGCCGCGGATCCGGGACTCCTCCCGGACGGACTACCCGCGCACGACAGCGCGATCCTGCTGCTGAGCGGCAGCGACCCGGCCGTGGTCGAGGAAGCCCTGGCCCTGGCCGGACGCGGCGCCCTGGTCATCGGCCAGGCGCCAGAAGACAACTTCGACCCGGCCGCCACCAGGCTGCTGTGCGAGCGCGGGGGCAGCGCGATGGCGCCGGCCCGGATCGCAGCGCAGCTCATGGAGCGGTGGTCCGACAGTGCGGCGGGCGCACGATTCGAGGAGCAGGACCCGTGATCCATGACATTTCCGGCGCTGATGGCGCCCGCGACATCCGCGGCGTGTTGATCCAGGTCGAAGGCGCGCGGCTGCTATTGCCCAACGCCACTGTCTCCGAGGTGCTGTCCTACGCCGCGCCCGAGCCGGTGGAAGGCGTCCCGGACTGGATCCTCGGGCGCTTGCGCTGGCGGGGTTGGCACCTGCCGCTGGTGGCATGGGCCCGGCTCGCAGGCAGCGCGCCCGACGAGCGTGGCGACCTGGGCAGCAAGGTTGCAGTGCTCAAGGCCCTGCACGGCAACCCGCGGCTGCCGTATTTCGCCCTTCTCACCCAGGGCTTCCCGCGCCTGGTCACGGTCTCGCGTGGCGTGCTGGCGCTGGACGGAGACGCAGAGACGCCGCAGGCGGCACTGGCCCCGGTGAAGCTCAACCAGGACGGCGCGCTGATCCCCGACCTCGACGCGATCGCCGCCCGCATCGACTCGGCGCTGGCCCAGGCCGCCTAAGACGCGGCCGCCGGGCGGCCGCTGGGCTCAGCGTCCCAAATCGCCAAAGCGGGCCTGCAGTATGGCCACCGCAGCGAACCCGGCGGTTTCGGTGCGCAACACCCTCGGGCCCATCCGGACCCCCGTGAAGCCGGCGGCTTGCAGGGCACTGCGGTCGGCATCCGACCAGCCGCCCTCCGGACCGACCGCCACCGTGAAACCTCCCGCCGCGCGGGGCATGCTGATGTCGTCCAGGCCAATCGGGGCGAATGGATCCAGCAGCAGCCCGGTGCCGCCGGCGACGAGCCCATCCAGCGCTTCGCCCAGCGGTTGGGGCGGCTGGACCGCCGGCACCCGGGCGCGGCCGCTTTGCGCGCACGCCGAGGCGACCACACTGCGCCAATGCTCCAGGCGCTTGGCCGCCCGGGCCGGATCCAGCTTCACTTCACTGCGCTGGCTGCTGACGGGTACGAAGGCAACCGCCCCCAGCTCGGTGGCCTTCTGCAGGATCAGGTCCATCTTTTCGCCACGGGCGATGCCCTGGACCAGGGTGATCGGCAGCGGTGACTCGTTGTCCACCGCCTCGCGGCCCACGATTTCCACCTCTCCGCCACGCTTGCCCGCGGCAACGATGCGCGACGGGTAGTCGTTGCCATCGCCGTTGAACAGCACGCAGTCATCACCTTCGCGGAGCCTCAGCACCCGCAGCAGGTGCTGTGCGGCCGGGTCCGGGAGGACGATCCGGGCGCCCGGTTCCAGCGGTGCCTCCACGTGGACGCGATCGCGCCTGCGCCCGCGCTTCCCGGTAGCAGGGGTGCTCATGCGGTGGCCTCGTCGATCGCGGCGCGGGTGACCCCGGCCAGAAACTCCAGTTCATCGCCGCTGATGCAGTACGGCGGCATCCAGTACAGCACGTCGCCCAGGGGGCGCAGCAGCACGCCGCGCTCCACCGCCGCGCGGTAGGCGCGCAGACCGATGCGCCGGGCCGGATCGAACGGCGTATCGCGGTTTCCATCCCGGGCCAGTTCGATGGCCACGACCATGCCGGTCTGGCGCACGTCCGCCACGTGGGGATGGTCGGCAAACGGGGCCGCGAGCGATGCCATCTGCCGGGCCCGGTCGCGGTTGCGGGCCAGCACGTCGTCGGATTCGAAGATGTCGAGCGTCGCCAGCGCGGCGGCGCACGCCAGCGGGTTGCCGGTGTAGCTGTGCGAGTGCAGGAATGCACGTTCACGCGACTCGTCCAGGAATCCGTCATAGATCGACTGCGTCGCCAGCACCGCCGCCAGCGGCAGGAACCCGCCGGTCAGGCCCTTGGACAGGCACATCAGGTCCGGCTGGATGCTGGCCTGCTCGCAGGCGAACATGGTGCCGGTGCGGCCGAAGCCCACCGCGATCTCGTCGGCGATCAGGAACGCGCCGTGGACGTCGCACAGCTCGCGTGCGCGCTTGAGGTAGACCGGGTGGTACATGCGCATGCCGCCGGCGCACTGCACCAGCGGCTCCAGCACCAGCGCGCAGATCTCGCCGGGATGCTCGTCGAACAGCCGCGCAAGCGCGTCGGCGGCTTCCTCGGCGCGGGCCTCGGCATCCTGGCCGGGCGCGGCCGTGTAGGCATCGGGCGTGGGCGCGAACAGCGCTTCCACCAGCAGCGGAGCGTACACGCGCCGGTACAGCGGGATGTCGCCCACCGACAGTGCGCCGATGGTCTCGCCGTGGTAGCCGTTCTCCAGCGCCACGAACTTGGTCCGCCGCGGCTCGTCGCCGCGGTTGCGGAACCACTGGAACGCCATCTTCAGCGCCACCTCCACGCCCGCCGAGCCGTTGTCGGCGTAGAACACCTTGGCCAGCGGGTCGCGGCCGGGCTGGCGCGGGGCAATGGCGAGCAGGCGCTCGGCCAGTTCCACCGCCGGCAGGTGCGAGCAGCCGGCCAGGATCACGTGCTCCAGGGTGCGCGCCTGGCGGCCGATGGCATCGGCGATGCGGGGCTCGGCGTGGCCGAAGATGTTGACCCACCAGCTGGAGACCGCGTCCAGGGTGCGGCGGCCGTCCGGGCCCACCAGCCAGGCGCCGTCGCCGCTGGCCACCGGCAGCAGGGGCAGGGTGTCGGGGTGCTCGCGCATCTGGGTACAGGGGTGCCAGAGCACGTCAAGGTCGCGGGATCGCCAGTCGGCGGCCTCGGCTAGAATGGAACGATCGTGATTTCCCTCTTTCATCCCGCCATTATCGCCCGCGCGCTGGCAGACACGACGACGCAGCCGGGATCATGAGCCGCCGTCGCCTGCCCACCATCCACTCGGTGACCGAGCACGAAGCCGGGCCCTATCGCCTGGAGCGGCTGGACCTGGAGTTCAGCAATGGCGAGCGCCGCCTGTACGAGCGGGTCCATGGCCGCGGCCATGGCGCGGTCGCGGTGGTGCCGCTGCTCGACGCGGACACGGTCCTGCTGGTGCGCGAGTATGCCGCTGGTCTGCACCGCTACGAACTGGGGCTGGTGAAAGGGCGGATCGATGCCGGCGAGACCCCGGAGCAGGCGGCCAATCGCGAACTCAAGGAAGAAGCGGGCTACGGCGCCCGCCAGTTGCAGGTGCTGCGACAGCTCACCCTTGCCCCGACCTACATGAGCCACCAGACCCACCTGGTGCTCGCGCGTGATCTGTATCCCGAGCGCCTGCCCGGCGACGAGCCCGAGGAACTGGAGGTGGTGCCGTGGCGGCTGGACGCGCTGCACGAACTGATCCTGCACGACGAGTTTTCGGAAGGCCGGTCGATCGCCGCGCTGTTCATCGTCCGCGAGTACCTGCGCCACCATGCCGGTCAGTGAGGCGGTCCGCGAAGGCGTGATCGACATTGCCCGGCAGGCGGCGGCGGCGATCCTGGACGTCTATGGCGGTGTTTTCGAGGTTGAGTGCAAGGATGACGCCTCCCCCGTGACCGCGGCGGACATGGCGGCGCACCACGTGATCGTCGACGGGCTGCGCGCGCTGACGCCCGACATCCCGGTGTTGTCGGAAGAATGCGCTGACGCGGTGGCGGTGGCGGAACGGCTGAGCTGGCGGCGGATGTGGCTGGTCGATCCGCTCGACGGTACCCGCGAGTTCGTCAAGCGCAACGGCGAGTTCAGCGTCAACATCGCCCTGATCGACGACGGCGTGGCGACGTTTGGGGTGATCCAGCAGCCGGTCACCGGGGCCCTGTGGTTTGGCGCGCCGGGGCGGGGAGCATGGATGCGCGAAGGCACCAGCGAGCGGCCTTTGCGCACGGGCCGCACGACGCCCGGCCGCCCGCTGCGGGTGGCCGCCAGCCGCTCGCACCGGGACGCGCGTACCGGTGCCTTGATGGAGCGCCTGGGGGTGATCGATCCTGTGGCGCTGGGCTCCTCGCTCAAATTCTGCTGGCTGGCGGAGGGCAGGCTGGATGTGTATCCGCGCTTCGGTCCCACCAGCGAATGGGATACGGCGGCCGGGCAGGCGATCCTGGAAGGCGCCGGCGGACTGCTGGTTGACCCGCGCGGGCGACCGTTCAGGTACAACCAGCGCCAGACCCTGCTCAACGGTGCATTCATTGCCCTTGGAGATCCATCGCTGCCGTGGCGGGACTGGATCACCGCCGCAAACGCGGGTGGGCAAGGGGAGTCTTCACCATGAGCAGCCGCGGGCACAGGGACATCCGCCGGCTGCTCGACATCATGGCCCGCCTGCGTGATCCGGAGGGCGGTTGCCCGTGGGACCTGGAGCAGGATTTCGCCAGCATCGCCCCGTTCACCATCGAGGAGGCGTACGAGGTCGCGGACGCGATCGACCGCGGTGACATGGATGGCTTGCGCGAGGAGCTGGGCGACCTCTTGCTGCAGGTGGTGTTCCATTCCCGGATGGCGGAGGAAGCCGGCCATTTCGCTTTCCATGACGTGGTGGCGGCGATCTGCGACAAGATGGTCAGCCGGCATCCGCATGTGTTCGGCGATGCCGACGTCGAGGATGCGGCGGCGCAGACGCGCCAGTGGGAAGAACACAAGCGGCGCGAGCGCGAGGCGCGCGGCGAGCGCGATGCCTCCGCGCTGGCAGGGGTCTCTCGCGGCATGCCGGAGTGGCTGCGGGCGGTGAAGCTGCAGGACCGCGCGGCGCGGACGGGCTTCGATTGGCCGGGACCGGAGCCGGTGATCGACAAGCTGTGCGAGGAGATCGGCGAGGTGCGTGCGGAGCTGGACGCGGTGGATGCCGATCCAGGCGATCCCGCCGCCCGCGGGCGGCTCGAGGAAGAGATCGGGGACCTGCTGTTCGTGACGGCGAACCTGGCCCGGCACGCGCGGGTGGACGTGGGGTCGGCGCTGCGGCGGGCGAACCTGAAGTTCGAGCGCAGGTTCCGGGCGATGGAGGCGCTGGCGGCGGCGGAAGGGACATCGCTGCCCGCGCTGCCGCTCGAGGCCCAGGAAGCATACTGGGCGCGGGTGAAGCGGGAGGAAGGGAGGCGGCGATGAGCGGGTTCTCGAGTTTCCGTGAGTTCTATCCGTTCTATCTCCGGGAGCACGCCAACCGGACGTCGCGTCGGCTGCATTTCCTGGGCAGCTGCGGCGTGCTGGTGCTGCTTGCGGTGGCGCTGGTCGAGCGCAACGGGTGGTGGGTGCTGGCGGCAGCAGCATGCGGGTACGGGTTTGCCTGGGTCGGGCACTTCTTCTTCGAGAAGAACCGGCCGGCGACATTCCGGCATCCGGTGTATTCGCTGATGGGCGACTGGGTGATGTTCAAGGACATCCTGACCGGGAAGATCCGTTTCTGAAGGGCCACCCCCGCCTGGCCCGGATCCGCGGCGGATCCGGCGCCCTGCCAGCACGGGAATCCTTCACGGCGCCTGCACTCCGGGACCGGCATCTTTCACAAAGCTGAAGGAGCCTCGGGGCTCCCGGTCTTTTTCCCCAAACCAAAACCATTGGAGTCGCTTTATGCGCGGAACCCAGGAACCGGGCGGATTGATCCTGATCGTCGAAGACAATCGAAACATTTCGGAAATGGTGGGTGAGTACCTGGAGGGACGGGGGTTCGAGGTGGACTATGCAGCGGACGGGCTGGATGGCTACCGGCTGGCCTCGGAGAACAGTTACGACGTGATCGTCCTGGACCTGATGCTGCCGCGGCTGGACGGGATCGAAGTGTGCCGGCGGCTCCGGGAGGAGGCGCGCAAGTCCACCCCGGTGCTGATGCTCACCGCGCGCGACACGCTGGATGAAAAGCTCACCGGCCTGGAGTCGGGAGCCGATGATTACCTGACCAAGCCGTTTGCGATCCAGGAGCTGGAGGCGCGGCTGCGCGCGCTGATCAGGCGGGAGCGGCGGCAGGTGGGTTCGGAGGTGTTGAAGGTGGCCGACCTGGTGCTGGATCCGGCGAGCCTGCGCGCGACCCGGGCGGGCCAGGAGCTGCAGCTGTCGCCGATCGGGCTGAAGCTGCTCACCATCCTCATGCGCGAGTCGCCGCGGGTTGTGAGCCGGCAGGAGATCGAGCGCGAGATCTGGGGCAACAGCCTGCCCGACTCGGACACGCTGCGCAGCCACCTGTACAACCTGCGCAAGACGATCGACAAGCCGTTCGACCGGCCGCTGCTGCACACGGTGCAGAGCGCGGGTTACCGGATTGCCGACATTGAGCAGTCGCCGGCCTGAGGCCGGCGGCCCGCAGTCCCGCATGCCCCGCGCCCTGCCCAGCAGGCTGCGTCGCCGGTTCATCGTGCAGGCGGTGGTGGCCAGCGTGGTGTTGCTGGTTTCGCTGGCGATCGGTTCGGCGGTGATGTTGCAGGCGCTCATCGATGCGCGCCTGCAGGCGCACGCGGAGGGGTTCTGGGCTTCGCTCGAACTCAATCCGGACTACAGGCCCGGCTCGACCGGCGATGTGAAGATCCACTTCGTGCCCGCGGGCGCGGCCATCGATTCGGTGCCGCCCGAACTGCGGCGTCCGCCGGGGTCGCATGCGGTGGACCGGTTCGACCGGCATGTGCGGGTGGAGAGCCGCCCCGAGGGCTCGGTGTACGTGGAGATGTCGTTTTCGTACGCCAAGCGGGTGGTCTGGACGGCGGCCGGGGTATTCGGTACGGCGGGGGTGCTGGCGCTGCTGCTGCTGGGATGGCTGACCTACCGGGCAACGCGCCGGCTGGTGATGCCGGTCACCTGGCTTGCGGGCAAGGTCGAGGGCTGGAATGTGGAGAACCCGGATGCGGACCTGCTTGATCCGCAGCGGGCGCCGGGGGACGTAGGCAACGAGGTGAAGCAGCTCAGCCGCGCTTTGCGTGACCTGTCCACACGGGTGCGGGCCCTGGTGCAGCGGGAACGGGACTTCACCCGCGATGCCAGCCACGAGCTGCGCACGCCGCTGACGGTCATCAGGGTGGCCAGCGACATGCTCCTGGCCGACCCCGACATGCCCGGGCGATCGCGCAGGTCGCTGCAGCGGATCCAGGGCGCGGGACGGGACATGGAGGCGGTGATCGACGCCTTCCTGATCCTCGCACGCGACGCCGACGTGCAGCCCCAGGGCGAGGAGTTCCGGGTGCGGGAGGTGATCGCGGAGGAGGTGGAACGGGTGGAGCCGCTGCTCGCCGGCAAACCGGTGGAGCTGCGGGTGACCGGCGATGCGGATCCGGTGCTGTCGGCCCCGCGCCGGGTGCTGGGGGTGATGGTGGGCAACCTGCTGCGCAACGCCTGCGTGTTCACCGAGGAAGGCACTGTGGAAGTCGAGGTCGCCGATGACCGGGTGACCATCCGGGATTCCGGCATCGGCATGTCGCCCGGCACCCTGCAGCGGGTCTTCGACCCCTTCTACCGCGCCGACCAGTTCCGCGGTGGCGGCAAGGGCATGGGGCTGTCGATCGTGCGCCGCCTCGGGGAGCGGTTCGGCTGGCCGGTGAAGCTCGAAAGCACCGAGGGCCGGGGTACGGTGGCGGAGATCCGGTTCGGCTGAAGTCCGCGGCGGGCGCCGGCAGGGGATGTCAACGCGAGCGCCCGATGCGCGTTCATCATTCCGGTCCCTGACAGCAGCCCGCGAATGAACCCGTCCTCCCGCAAGCCCGCCCGTCCCCGTCCGGCCCGGCGCCGGTCAATCCCGCCCGTGGCGATCGTGGTGGTGGTGCTGGCCGTGGCCGCCGGCTGGTGGCTGTGGCAGCAGCGCGGTACCGGTGGCGAGGAAGGGGCGTGGCGCACGACGCATGTCGAGCGCGGCAACATCCGGGTGTCGATTTCCGCCACCGGCAGCCTGAGCGCGACTTCCACAGTCGTGGTGGGCAGCCAGATCTCCGGCCAGGTCACCGACGTGCTGGTGGACTTCAATGACACGGTGGAAAAGGGGCAGGTGATTGCCCGCATCGATCCGAGCAGCTACCAGGCCCAGATCGAGCAGGGCAACGCGCAGATCGCCAGTGCCCGCGCCTCGCTTGCGCAGGCACAGGCTTCGCTGGCCAATGCCGAGGCCGACTACCAGCGCAAGGCGGGGCTGGCCGGGCAACAGCTGGTGGCGCGCAGCGACCTCGACCTGGCGCGGGCCGCCCGCGACCAGGCGCGGGCGCAGGTGGCGGCGGCGCAGGCGCAGATCCGCCAGCAGACCGCGTCCACCCAGACCACGCAGGTCAACCTGGACCGCACGGTGATCCGCTCTCCGGTTGATGGCGTCGTGCTGACCCGCACCATCGAGCCGGGGCAGACGGTGGCGGCCAGCCTCCAGGCGCCGGAGCTGTTCACCATCGCCGAAGACCTGTCCAAGATGCAGATCGAGCTGGCGGTGGACGAGGCCGACATTGGCCAGGTCCAGGTGGGACAGGAGGTGACCTTCACCGTGGATGCGTTCCCTGGCCGCCAGTTCCGCGGCGAGGTGGTGCAGGTGCGCCTGGCGGCGACCGATACCAGCAACGTGATCACCTACCCCGTGATCGTGGGGGTGGACAATTCCGACGGGACCCTGCTGCCCGGGCTCACCGTCAACGCTGAGATCGAGGTGAGCCGCCGCGACGACGTGCTGGTGGTGTCCAACGCCGCGTTGCGCTACCAGTCCGCGGATGCCGGCGCCCGGGCCGCCAACGGCGGTGCGCGCAGCGGCATGCTCGATGAACTGCAGCGAATTGCCGCGGACCTGGGGCTCGACGCGTCCCAACGGGAGGCGTTCGACACGGCACTGGGCGTGATCCATGCGCGTTCCCAGGCGCGCCAGGCGGCGCCCGCGGCGGGTGCGCCGGGAATGTTCGGCGGCGGCATGCGCCGCAGCGCCGGCGGTGCCGGCATGCAGGCGCAGATGCGCCAGCGCCTGGTGCAGCGCTACCAGCAGGACTTCGCGGATTTCCGGGCGCGGCTGGGCGAAGACCAGCGGGCGCGCTGGGATCGCGAGCTGCTGGCGCTGGCCAACGCCCGCTTCGCGCCGCTTTACCGCCTGCAGGGCAATGCGCCCGAACAGGTCATGGTGCGCGTGGGTGCCAGCGATGGCAGCAATACCGAGGTGGCCGGCGACATTGCCGAGGGCGACGTCATCATCACCGGCGAGCGGGCGCTGCGGTGAGCCAGCCGCCGGTGATCGAGGCCCATGGCCTGGGCAAGGTGTATTCCCCGGGTACCCAGGCCGAGGTGGTGGCGCTGCGCAACGCCGACCTCCGGATCGCGCGGGGTGAATTCGTCGCGATCATGGGGCCGTCGGGTTCGGGCAAGTCCACGCTGATGAACCTCATCGGCTGCCTGGACACCCCCAGCAGCGGCAGCTACCTGTGTGACGGCATCGACGTGGCGACCCTGGACGCGGAGGAACTGGCGGCGCTGCGCCGGGACAAGATCGGGTTCGTGTTCCAGGGCTTCCACTTGCTGCCCCGGATGAGCGCGCTGGACAACGTTGCGATGCCGCTGGTGTATTCGGAGGTGCCACCGGCCGAGCGGCAGGAGCTGGCGCTGCAGGCACTTGACGCGGTCGGCCTGGCGGAGCGCGCCGCGCACCGCCCCAACGAGCTGTCGGGCGGACAGCAGCAGCGGGTGGCGATTGCGCGGGCGCTGATCAACAACCCGCCGATCGTGCTTGCCGATGAGCCCACCGGGGCGCTGGACTCCAGGACCGGCGCGGAGATCCTGGCGCTGTTCAAGCGCCTGCGTGGCGGGGGGCATACGGTGGTGCTGATCACCCATGACCCGGAGGTCGCCGCGCACGCGGACAGGATTTTCATGATCCATGACGGTCAGCTGCAGGAACAGGTGCCAGGCGGAGGCGCATCATGACCCATGTGGACGTATTGCGGACGGCCATCCATGCGCTGCGCGGGAACTGGGTGCGCAGCGCGCTGACTTCGCTGGGGGTGATCATCGGCATCGCGGCGGTGATCGTGATGGTGTCGGTCGGGCAGGGCACCCAGGCGGAGATCGACAACCTCGTGTCGGGACTGGGCTCGCAGCGGTTGGACATCTCCTCGGCGGCCCAGCGCGGGCCGGGCGGTGCGCGGACCGGGGCCGGGAGCCGCTACACGCTCTACCAGGGCGATGCGGATGCGATCCGCAACGAGATCCCGGAAGTCCAGTACGTCTCGGGCTCGCTGCGCGGCAGCACCCAGGTGGTGTTCGCCGAGAACAACTGGGCCGCCAGCTGGCAGGGCGTTGAGCCGGATTATTTCGCGATCAACGCATGGGAGCTGGCGGAGGGGGATTTCTTCGAGCCCCAGGATTACGGCGGTTCGTCCAACGTGGTGATCCTGGGCGAGACGGTGCGGCGCGAGCTGTTCGGCGACCAGCCAGGCATCGGCGAGTCGGTGCGGCTGGGGCGGGCGCTGTTCACGGTGGTGGGGGTGCTGGAACCCAAGGGCCAGGGCGGCTGGGGGCAGGACCAGGACGACATCATGATGGTGCCGCTGGAGACCGGCCGGCGGCGCCTGCTGGGGTCATCGGCGCTGCCGCCCAAGGCGGTGATGTCGATCGCCCTGACCGTGGCCCATGCCGACGACCTGGGCTACGTGCAGACGGAGGTGGAGGGGCTGCTGCGGCAGCGGCACCGGATCGGGCCGGGCGAGGAGGACGATTTCGTCGTGCGCAACATCTCCGAGATCGTGGCCGCGCGCACGGCGACGACGCGGCTGATGTCGCTGCTGCTGGGTGCGGTGGCGACGATTTCGCTGGTGGTGGGCGGGATCGGGATCATGAACATCATGCTGGTCTCTGTGACCGAGCGGATCCGGGAGATCGGGCTGCGGATGGCGGTGGGGGCGGGCCCGTCCGCGGTGCGCCGGCAGTTCCTGGCGGAGGCAATGCTGATTTCGCTGATCGGCGGCGTGATCGGCATCGCCCTGGGCGTGGTGGGAACGCTGGTGGTCGGCCGGCTCGGGGCGCTGCCGGTGGAGCTCAACGGGAAAGTGATCGGACTGGCAGCCGGGTTCTCCATCGCGACCGGGCTGTTCTTCGGTTATTACCCGGCGCGCAAGGCGTCCACGCTCGACCCGATCGAGGCGCTTCGCCAGTAGGAGCCGCGCTGCGATCGGCTGCGCCGCCCATCCTGTGACGGAAAGCCTGTCCGGGGGGACCCGCTGGATTTCGCAGGTATCCTGTGGGCTTTGCCAACCAGGGTGATGACATGCGACTTCCACTGTTCCTGCTCCTGGCGGTCACCTCGCTGGGGGCGGTTGCGCAGGACGACGCCGCGCCGCGCACGGCGCTGGTGATCCACGGCGGTGCCGGGGTGATCGAGCGGGAATCGCTGGACGCAGAGGCCGAGCGCGGGATCCGGGCGGCGCTGGATGCAGCGCTCGATGCCGGCCACGCGGTGCTTGCCAGCGGGGGCAGCGCGCTGGACGCGGTGGAGGCTGCGGTGGTGGTGCTGGAAGAGGAACCCCGGTTCAACGCCGGCAAGGGCGCGGTGTTCAACGCCGAGGGGCGGCACGAGCTGGATGCCTCGATCATGTTCAGCCAGGACCGGAAGGCCGGGGCGGTCGCGTCGGTGACGACGGTCCGCAGCCCGATCCGGCTGGCGCGGCGGGTGATGGAGCAGTCGCCGCACGTGATGCTGATGGGCGAGGGCGCGGAGCGGTTCGCCGACGGGCATCCGGACCTGGAGCGGGTGCCCAACGAGTGGTTCGACACCGACGCACGGCGCGAGCAGCTGGAGCGCGCACGGCAAAGGGAGGCCGGTGGACGGCAGGCGGATGCCGGCGGGACGGGAGCGCAGTACTTCGGGACCGTGGGAGCGGTGGCCCTGGATGCGCAGGGGCGGATCGCGGCGGCAACGTCGACCGGCGGCATGACCAACAAGAGGTGGGGCCGGGTCGGCGATTCGCCGATCATCGGGGCCGGGACCTGGGCCGACGGCAACTGCGGGGTGTCGGCGACCGGCTGGGGCGAGTTCTTCATCCGCAACGCCGTGGCCCACGACATCTGCGCCCGCATGGCCTACCGGGGCGACAGCCTGGCCGATGCCGCCGGGGAAGTGGTGATGGAAGTCATCCCCGCGCACGGCGGCGACGGCGGCGTGATCGCGCTGGACGGGGAAGGCAACATCGCGCTGCCGTTCAATACGCCGGGCATGTACCGCGGGTGGGTGCGCCCGGACGGGAGCCGGGGCACGGCCATCTTCGGGGACGAATAGGCCGCCGGACCTAGGGTCGACCCCAGCAAGGGTCAGCCCCAATTGCGCGCCGTTGCCCGGGTACGCAGACTCCGCTCCAAAGGAAGGACCCCATGGAGATGGAGGCGAGATGACCGCGATCGGCACGCACAGCATCAGCTGGGGCGACACCCTGTCCCAGATTGCCCAGCGCTATGGGACGAGCATTGACGCGCTTCAGGCGCTCAACCCGCAGATCACCAACCCGGACCTGATCTACGCTGGTGACACGCTGCGGCTGTCGGGCGCCGGGGCCGGGGGCGCGGAACAAGGCGCGGCCACGGCGGTGGGCGCCGGCGCCGTGGAGGGTCGCCCGCTTGCCCTGGACGGTGCGAATGCGGCCGCCATCGCCGAGCAGTTCATAGGTCGCAACGCCGGCGAGCTCAAGCACAGCAACGAACTGCCGATGCAGAGCTGGGTCCCGGACAACGTGAACTGCGCCAACTTCGTGTCCGCCTGCCTCCAGAAGGCCGGCCTCATCACCTCAAGCCAGGCCAGCGCGTCCGTCGACCAGCTTGCCAACAATCTGCGGGGCGCGGGCTGGCAGCCGACGTCCCTGGCCAACGCCAGGCCGGGCGACGTGGTGCTGATGCAGAGCAATGGCCAGTCGCACGTCGTGCTGTTCGCCGGGCACGAGAACGGCGTGCCGAAGTTCATCGGCTCCAACAACGTCAATGCCGACGGCACCCAGCGCATCAGCTGGGGCGGCGCGTCCGGCAACTACCACCTGCTGACGCCTCCGCGCTGACCTGGTGGCCGGGTCCCGCCGGCCCGCGCCGGCAGGTTCAGCCCCCGATTCCCAGCAGCTGGCTGGGCACCCCGTGCTGTTGCGGCCATCCCAGCCAGGCCACGTCGGTGGGCAGGATCGCCCTGTCCACGATCTCCCAGTCCTCCCCGTCCGCCCCCGCCGGGTTCCTGAACAGCAGCATGGCCAGGTCTGAAACCCCACCGGCTGCGGCTGCTTCGGCAAACGCCGTGTCGTGGAGTGAAAGCGGACCGCCGCCCGGGTCCCGCAGGCGCGCGTGCACGAGCGCCCAGTGGCCACAGCGGTCGACCGCCTGCAAATCCAGCTCCACCTCCTTGCCCAGCGCGCCGCGGACCTGCGCGGCCGCCAGCGCCACAAGTTCGCCGTGGACGGGATCGCCTTGCTGGAGTGAGACGGGCGACGGATGCCCGGGAGTGGATGCTTCCATGCGCATGGCTCGCTGGGGGAAACGGTCCAGCACAGTGAAACAGCGGGGGCGTGGCATTGCAAATCGCCCCCCGGGGCGTTGACGGCCGGAGCCGGCCGCTGTGGCAAACTAGCAATTTGGATCTGGTTGACCGCACTTCCATGGCCGACGAGTTCGGGCACCTGCCGCGCAGGCCGGGACGGATGATCCTGGCGACGATCTGGTCGCTGCGCGGGCTCCGTGCCGCGTGGCTGCACGAATCCTCGTTCCGCCTGGAGATCTACCTGCTTGCAGTGCTCGCGCCGCTGGCCGTGTGGCTGGGCGACAGCGGCGTGGAGCGGGCGCTGATGCTGGGAAGCTGCCTGCTGGTGCCGCTGGTGGAGCTGCTCAACTCAGCCATGGAGGCGGTGTTCGACCGCTACGGCGGCGGCCATCACGAGCTCGTGGCCCGGGCCAAGGACATGGGTTCGGCAGCGGTCTTCGTGGCCATGCTCAACGTCGGCGCCGTGTGGGCGCTGATCCTCCTGCCGCGTTGGCTCCAGGCTTCCGGCTGAACAACAACAACATTTTGATCGATTCGAGGAATTTTCCGGAATGATGGAGCTGGTGACCGATCCGCAGGTGTGGATCCTGCTGCTCACGCTGAGCACGATCGAAATCGTGCTGGGCATCGACAACCTCGTTTTCATCTCGATCGCGGTGGGCCGGCTGCCGGTCGAGCAGCGGGAGTTCGCGCGCAAGTTCGGGATCGCGGTTGCGTGCGTCACCCGCCTCGGCCTGCTGCTGACCCTGGCATGGCTGGCCCGGCTGACCAGCGACCTGTTCGTGCTGTTCGGGCACGGCATTTCCGTGCGCGACCTGATCATGATCCTGGGAGGCCTGTTCCTGCTGGTGAAGGGCACCATGGAAATCCGCGAGCTTCTGGGCACCGACCACGACGAGTCAGCCGCGGTCGCGGGCAAGGCAGCCGCTTCGTTTGGCGCGGTCATCACCCAGATCGCCATCATCGACATTGTGTTCTCGCTGGATTCGGTGATCGCCGCCGTTGGCATGGCGGGTGACTACGTGCCGGTGATGGTGCTGGCCATCCTGGTGGCGGTGGGCGTGATGCTGCTGGCGGCCCAGCCGCTGGGACGCTTCATCGACGCCAACCCGACCGTCAAGATGCTGGCACTCGCGTTCATCCTGCTCATCGGCGCCTATCTGGTGCTTGAAGGCTTCGACGTGCATATCCCGCGCGGTTACATCTATGGCGCGATGGGCTTCTCCGCGCTGGTCGAAGTCCTCAACCTGTGGGCCAAGCGCAACGACATGCGCCGGCGCGGCATCCAGCCTCCGCCGGTGGACGAGCCGCGCAGGCCGATGCCACGCTGACGCGGTGATCGCGAAGACCAAGGGGGGAGGCCGATGAGCTACCTGCACCAGATCGACCCGGTGGCCTTCAGCCTGGGCCCGCTGCGCGTGCACTGGTACGGCTTGATGTATGTACTGGGCTTCGCCGTGGCCTGGTGGCTGGGCAGCCGGCGCGTGCGCGCGGGAAGGCTTCCGGGCGTGGATTCCAACGCCTTCGGCGACCTGATGTTCTACGGGCTGCTGGGCGTGATCCTGGGCGGCCGGGGCGGGTACGTGCTGTTCTATGCCTTCGGGGATTTCCTGGCCGATCCGCTGATGCTGCTGCGCCCCTGGGAGGGCGGGATGAGCTTCCACGGCGGTCTGCTCGGGGTGCTCGCGGCGGCCTGGTGGTGGTCGCGCAGGCAGGGGCTGCACTTCTTCGACACCATGGATTTCGCGGCGCCGCTGGTGCCGCCCGGGCTGGGACTGGGGCGCATCGGCAACTGGATCGGCGGGGAGCTGTGGGGCAAGCCCACCGAAGGTGCGTGGGGCGTGGTGTTTCCCAACGCGCTCCCCGCTGAATTCCGGCAGCTGGACGCCGCGGCCCTGCGCGGCCTGCACGAAAGCGGCGCGCTGGAGGCCTTCGCGCGCCATCCATCGCAGCTGTACCAGGCGCTGCTGGAGGGATTGGTGCTGTTTGCGCTGCTGTGGTGGTGTTCGCGCCGGCCACGGGCGCGCTACGCGGTGTCCGGGCTGTTCGCGCTGGGCTATGGTGTGTTCCGGTTCCTGGTTGAATTCGTCCGCGAACCGGACGCGCACCTGGGCTACCTGGCGTTCGACTGGCTCACGATGGGCCAGGTGCTGAGCCTGCCGCTGGTGGCCCTGGGCCTGTTCCTGCTGTGGAAGTCCAGGGGCGCGCCGGTGCTGCAGCCGAGGCCGGTCACTGAAGCTGGGGAGGCGGGCTGATGCGTCAATACCTGGAACTGCTCGGGCACGTACTCGAGCACGGCGCCGAAAAGGGCGATTGCACCGGGACCGGCACGCGCAGCGTGTTCGGCTGGCAGATGCGCTTCAACCTGGCCGAAGGCTTTCCGCTGGTCACGACCAAGAAGCTGCACCTGCGCTCGATCATCCATGAGCTGCTGTGGTTCCTGAAGGGGGAGACCAACATCGCCTACCTGAAGGACAACGGCGTCTCGATCTGGGACGAGTGGGCGGACGCCAACGGCGAGCTGGGGCCGGTGTACGGCAAGCAGTGGCGCCGGTGGGGCGATGGCCGCGGCGGGGAGATCGACCAGATCCGCTGGGTGGTGGACGAGATCCGGCGCAACCCAGATTCACGGCGTCTGGTGGTTTCCGCCTGGAACGTGGCCGAGCTGCCGGAGATGGCCTTGATGCCCTGCCATGCGCTGTTCCAGTTCTACGTCGTGGATGGAAAGCTCAGCTGCCAGCTGTACCAGCGCAGCGGCGACATTTTCCTCGGCGTCCCCTTCAACATCGCCAGCTACGCGCTGCTGACCCACATGGTGGCGCAGGTCACGGGCCTGCAGGCGGGCGACTTCGTGCACACCCTGGGCGACGCGCACCTGTACTCGAACCATTACGCGCAGGCGCGCGAGCAGCTTTCGCGCACGCCGCGTGCCCTGCCGACGCTCAAGCTCGATCCCGGGGTTGACGACCTGTTCGCGTTTACCTTCGACGATATCGCGATCGAGGGCTACGACCCGCTGCCGGCGATCAAGGCCCCGGTCGCGGTGTAGCCGTCGTGTCCGTGGTGGGCGCGTTGCAGCCCGGGCAGCGGAAGTACGCGACCGCATCGGGGTAGTCCACGGTCATCACGAAGTGGCGGAACGCGTTGCCGCCGACCGCCCCCTCGACCTTCTGGTCCATCATGCTCGACATCATGTCGTGGAAGGCGGCGTTGGGCCGGTGGGTGAACCACACGGGGCCAATGGAGAAGCCGGCGATCCCGATTTCCGGGACCTCGATCATGTCCGAGCCGCTGCCGGCCTGGGCGCCCTCGATCACGCGCCATTCCGGGTGCGCCTGGCGCCAGGCCTGGAACACGTCGTCGGAGCAGCTTGCCGTGGCGCATGCAGCGGCGACGATGAGCAGGGAGGGGAGGATGGATCGGATCATGGTGCGGCCCTCGGTTCGGGACGGCGTCATAATCACGCAACCCGATCCTCTTCGCCCGTTTCGATGGCCTCCATGCCTTCCGACCTGCCGCCCATCTCGCTGATCGCCGCGCTCGATCGCAACCGCGCCATCGGGCGCGGGAACGCCATGCCCTGGCACTTGCCGGACGATTTCCGGCGCTTCAAGGCGCTGACCATGGGCAAGCCCATCCTGATGGGACGCAGGACCGCCGAGTCGCTCGGCCGGGCGCTTCCGGGCCGCCGCAACCTGGTGCTGACGCGCGGTGGGCGGGTGCCCTTCGAAGGAATGGAGGCGGTGGCCTCGCTGGACGCCGCCGTGGCCCTGGCGACCGCGGACCGGGCAGTCGAGCTGTGCGTGATCGGCGGCGCCCAGGTCTACGCGCTGGCGCTGCCGCGCGCGACGGCAATGCACCTGACCCACGTGGACGCCGCGGTGGCGGAAGCCGATACCCACTTCCCGCCGTTCGACGCCGGTGACTGGGAGGTCGTATCGCGCGAGCCGCGCCCGGCGGACGACCGACACGCGTACGCGTTCGAGTTCGTCGATTACCGGCGCGCCGTCCGCTGACCCTACGCGGCTTCGCGCCCCGGTACCTGCACCACCCGCAGCTCTTCGCTGTCCAGCTGCAGGGCGGTGAGCTTGCCGCCCCACACCGCGCCGGTATCCAGCGCGTGCACCCCGTGGCCGATGAACAGGCCCAGGGTCGACCAGTGGCCGCAGGCAATCTTCAGGTCCCGCTCGGCGCGCCCGGGCACCGAGTACCACGGGTAGAGGCCGGGGGCCTGGGTACCCGGCGCGCCCTTTTCATCGAACGCGATCCGGCCGCGCGGCGTGCAGTAGCGCATCCGGGTGAACACGTTGATGATGGCCCGTTCGCGGTCGACGCCGCGCAGGCCGTTGGACCAGGCGGGGCGGTCGCCGTACATGTTGCGCAGGAGCTTCCTGCGGCCCTTGCCCTGCAGGCGGCGTTCGACCTCCTGGGCATGCTTCTGCGCTGTCTGCGTGGTCCACGCGGGGGCGAGGCCGGCGTGGACCATCATCCAGCCGAGTTCGCGATCGGCGTGCAGCAGCGGGCGCCCGCGCAGCCAGTCGAGCAGTTCTTCGCGGTCGGGTGCGAACAGGATGCTGCGCAGGTCCGGGTTCACCCGCTTTTGCTGGGCTTCGTCGCGTTCCGCGATTGCCAGCAGCGACAGGTCGTGGTTGCCCAGCACCACGTGGCAGTGGTCGCGCAGCGAATACACCAGGCGCAGCGTCTCCAGCGATTCGCCGCCGCGGTTCACGAGGTCGCCGCAGAACCACAGCGTGTCGACCGCCGGGTCGAAATTGATGCGGTCCAGCAGTCGCCGGGTTGGCCCGTAGCAGCCCTGCAGGTCGCCGATCGCCCAGATCGCCATGTCGGCCCCCGTCAGTGCAGGGTGCGCGGGGCGGCGAGGGTGAACGGCGGGATCGCTGCGTCGAAACGGGTGCCGTCGTCGCCAAGCATGGCGTAGCTGCCTTCCATGCTGCCCACGGCGGTCTCCAGCACGGCGCCGGAGGTGTATTCGAACTGTTCGCCCGGCTCGATCCGGGGTTGCTGGCCCACCACGCCGTCGCCGTGCACCTCTTCGACCTTGCCGTTGCCGTCAGTGATGATCCAGTGGCGCTTCACCAGCTGTGCCGGCAGCCGGCCCAGGTTGCGGATGCGGATGGTGTAGGCGAAGACGTAGTGTTCCCGCTCGGGCTCGGATTCCTCATCGAGGAAACGGGTCGCAATCTGGATTTCCAGGGTGTAGTCCGGTGTGTCGTCCATGGACACAGTGTAATGGGCGTGGGTGAAGGACCGGGCTAGTCCGGGCAGGCTGCATTCGCCAGGCGCACGAATCCTTCCACCGGCACCTGCTCGGCACGCGTTCCCGGGGCGATGCACGCCGCCTCGAACTGTTCCGGGCCGCACAGGCCGGCCAGCGCATTGCGCAGCGTCTTGCGGCGCTGCCCGAACGCCGCGCGCACCACCGCGGAAAAGCGTGCCGGATCCTGGATGCCGGCTTCCCCCGGCGGCCGCGGCGCCAGCCGCACCACCGCCGAATCGACCTTGGGCGGCGGCCGGAACGCTTCGGGAGGCACCTCGAAAAGCGGCATCACCAGGCACCCGGCCTGCAGCATCACGCTCAGGCGGCCATAGGCCTTGCTGCCGGGGCCGGCGGCCATGCGCTCCACCACTTCCTTCTGCAGCATGAAGTGCATGTCCGCGACCGCGGCGGCGTGGTCGAGCATGTGGAACAGGATCGGCGAGGAGATGTTGTAGGGCAGGTTGCCCACCACCCGCAGCGGCGGGCCACCGCCTGCGAGGGCGGTGAAGTCGACCTCAAGCACGTCGCGATTGATGACCTCGAGGCTTCCGTGGCCGGCGGCGGCACGGGTGAGCGGTGCGACCAGGTCGCGATCGAACTCGATCACCGTGAGCGTGCCGTGGCGGCGCAGCAGCGGCAGGGTCAGCGCGCCCTGGCCGGGGCCGATTTCCACCAGCCGGTCGCCTGGTCGCGGGCTGACGGCGTCGACGATCCGCTCGATGTACGCCGGCTCGTGCAGGAAGTGCTGCCCGAGCGCCTTCTTGGCGCGGCCGAATCCGGGGACCGGTGCGCTGCTCATGTCTGTGGGGCCCCACTGCGCGCGCGCCGGGCCGCGGCCAGCCGCGCGCAGGTGCCGATCGCTTCCAGCAGGCTGGACGGGTCCGCTCCCCTGCCGCCGGCGAGGTCCAGGGCGGTGCCGTGGTCCACCGCTACCCGCGGCCATGGAAGGCCCAGCGTGATGTTGACCGCCTGCTCGAAGCCGCTGTACTTGAGCACCGGCAGGCCCTGGTCGTGGTACATCGCCAGCACGGCGTCCACCTCGCGCAGCCTGCGGGGCAGGAACGCCGTGTCCGCGGGCAGGGGGCCCTGCAGGCGCAGGCCACGCGCCCGCAGGCGGTCGAGCACGGGGCCGATGACCTCGATTTCCTCGCGGCCCAGCAGGCCGTCCTCGCCGGCGTGGGGGTTGAGCCCAAGCACCGCGATCACCGGTTCGCAGATTCCGAAATCAAACCGCAGGGCATGGTGCAGGACCTCGATGGTGCGCTCCAGTGCGGGCCGGGTGATCGCGTCGGCCACCTGCCGGAGCGGAAGGTGCACGGTGGCCAGGGCCACCCGGACCACGTCGTTGGCGAGCATCATCACCACGTCCCGGCCGGTCCATGCGGCCAGCATGCCCGTGGTGCCCGTGAATGCGATGCCCCCGGCGTCGATCGCGGCCTTGTGCACCGGCCCGGTGACCATGCCGTCCAGCCCGTGCCGGCCGCAGGCGTCGGCGGCGGCGCGGAGCGCGCCGATGATGCTCGCCGCGTTGGCCGGGTCCGGACTGCCGTACGCGGGCAGCACCGGATGCGGGACTTCCACCAGCCGGGCGCTGCCCGGGCCCGTCCCGTCCAGACGCAGCGGCAGGTCCAGCACGAGCGCGGCGCGCTCGAGGGCCGCGCGGTCCCCGAAGACCGTGATGTCGGCGTCGTGGTCGTGCTGCAGTGCGATGACGCACAGCTCCGGCCCCACGCCGGCCGGCTCACCCGGCACCAGCGCGAGGCGGGGACGCCCCACCTCAGCCGCCGTCGGCGCCGGCACCGACCCGGATGTCGACGTATGCCTCGCTGCGCATCTCGCGCAGGAAGCGCTCCCATTCGTCTTCCATCTTGCGCTGGCCGATGCTCTCGCGGATGGCGGCGCGGCGCTGCTGGTCATCCACCTCGACCTGGCGGGAAGCGAGCTTCTGCACCACGTGCCAGCCCGCCTGGGTGCGGAAAGGTTGCGAAACCTCACCGTCTTCCAGCGGAGCGAGCTGGGCACCGAAGTCCGGACCGAAATCGTTCTGGCCGAACCATCCCAGGTCGCCGCCGCGCGCGGCACTGGATGCGTCTTCGGACACCTCCGTGGCCACCGCGGCGAAATCCTCGCCCGCGGCGATGCGCGCACGCACCGCCTCGGCGCGCGCGCGTGCCTCCTCCGCGTCCGAATCCGGCCCGGTGCGGATGAGGATGTGTCGCGCCTGGTACTGCGTGACCGGACCGCCGCCGGCTCCCTCGCGCACATCCACGAGCTGCAGCAGCTGGAATCCACTGGGACCACGGGTGGGTCCGAACACGTCACCGGGCTGCATGGTGTTCACCGCGGGGCCGAACGCAGGCGGGATCTCGTCCACCCGCCGCCAGCCCAGGTCGCCGCCTTCCAGGGCGTTCGGGCTGTCCGAATACCTGACCGCGGCAGCGGCGAACTCCATGTCGCCGCGGTCGATCAGCGCCTTGATGCCGTCGACCTTCTCCTGCGCCAGGGCCACCTGGTCGGGAGTGGGAGCATCCGGCAGGGCCACAAGGATATGCGCCAGCCGGTACTGGACCCCGCCCGCGCCCGCGCGCATGGCCGCATCCACCTCGCCTTCGCTGACCACCACGCGGCCCTGGGCGAAGCGCTGCCGCAGGTGCTGGGTCATCAGTTCCTCGCGCAGGGAACTGCGGAAGTCGTCGAAGCCGATGCCGTCGTTCGCGAACTGCGCCCGCAGCTGGCTGGGAGTCATGCCGTTCTGGGCGGCAATGGCGTCGATGGTTGCATCGACCTCGGCGTCGGTCACGCGGATGCCGGTGGCGGCGGCGCGCTCGGTCTGCAGGCGCAGCAGGATCAGGCGTTCGAGCACTTGGCGCTGCAGGATCGGCAGCGGCGGCAGCTGGTCCTCCTGGCCGCGGTACTGGGCCATGATGTTGGCCAGGGCGCGGTCGAGTTCGCTGTTGAGGATCACGTCTTCGTCAACCACGGCGGCGATGCCGTCCAGTGGCTGGACCTGCTGTGCCTGGGCGGCGCCGCACGCCAGGGCGGCGGCTGCGAAAAGGGAGAAAAGGAGTTTCTTCATGGCAGGGGGTCGAGGTAGAAGTCGTCCCCATCGTCGCCGCCGTCGCCGATTTCGGACGGGGGGACCAGATAGAGGTCGTTGCGGTAGTAGCCCAGAATAGCACGGCGCAGGCGGTCCTCCAGGTCCGGACCGGCCGATCCCATGCACTTGAATTCAATCTCCAGCTGGATCGAGTCGTTGGTCTCGCCCAGGCGGTTGCGCACGTAATGGCGCCCGACCAGCCGCACCGACATGCAGCAGCTGTCCCACTGCACGCCCGCGATGCCTTCCAATACCTGCCGGTCCTCCAGCGAGTAGTAGTAGCGGCCAACCAGGCTCCACACCGGGTTGATCGGGTAGAGGAAGGAAAAGTCGATCTGCTCAAGGCGCGGCGCCCGGCGATAGCGGTAGCCCAGATTGGCGATGCCGTAGTCGCCGATGAGGTAGCGGGTGCGCAGCGCCACCAGCTCGTCGCGGCGCTCCTTGGGATCCCACTGGTAGCCGGCGTTGAACGTCCAGCGGTCGTTGATGGCGTAGCTGCCCTCGGCCACCCACGACGAGCGGCCGGCTTCGATCTGGCCGGAGGTCGGGGTCAGCCCCACGCGGGAGTCGTCGAAATAGCGGATCTGGCCGACGCTGAGGTTGAGTTTTTCCCTGCCATCGGACTCGCGCAGCAGGCGGGTGGACAGTGCCAGGGTCAGCTGGTTGGCGTCGGTCTGGCGATCCGCGCCGGCGAAGCGGTTGTCGCGGAACAGCTGGCCCCAGCTGAACGTCAGGTTGCGGGTGTCGAACCGGGGCAGGTCGTCCTGGTAGCGGTAGGGCACGTTGAGGTAGAACAGGCGCGGCTCGAGCGTGTGCAGGTATTGCTCGCCCCGGAACATGGTCCCCCGGTCGAAGAACAGCCCGGCTTCAATGCTGCTGATCGGCAGGCTGCGGCTGGGCGAAGTGTCCGGGGAGCTGGGATCCAGGTCCCGGGCGAGTTCATCGTCGAGCTGGTAGCCGGTATAACGCCAGGCCAGGGTGGGGCGGATGTACCACGCCGCGCCTTCCAGCGGCATCGAGATCCACGGCTTGACATCAAGGCGGCTGCCCCCCGGCCGGACGTCGGGGTCGTAGTGGTCGAACCGCGTGAGGTCGACGTGGGCGCCAGTGACCAGCCACGGGGCGTGCGGACGCTCCCAGATCCAGTACGCCCGCGGCGCGCGGTAATAGGGCAGGCGCTCGCGCCGCAGCGTGTAGTCCGAAAGCACCCGGTAATCGGCGGTCAGGCCGGCCGACCAGTAGCGGCCGCTGCCGTAGAGTCCGGCGGAGCTGGCGATCGCGCTGGGGGCCGCGTCGGCCAGGCTGCTGCTCATGTCCTCCAGGTAGCGCGGGTCGCTGATCCAGTTGAGGTTGGCGCGCGCATGCCAGGTGCGGTTGAAGCGGTGGCGGCCGTTGAAGTGGAACATGCCGCGGTCTTCCTTGCGGCGGTTGTCGACGATGGGGACCTCCTGGATTTCACGCTCGCGGTCGCGCGTGGTCAGGTCGTCCGACGGCAGGTACTCGAATTCCAGGGTGCCGCGGCCGGATTCGGTCAGGTACCGGAATTCATTGCCGAGCAGGAACCCGCGGCGGCTCATCAACCGCGGCTCCAGGGTCATGTCGTAGTTGGGGGCCAGGTTGAGGTAGATGGGCTGGCGCCAGTCGAAGCCGTTGCGGCTGTTGTAGCTGATGGCCGGATACAGCAGGCCGGTCTTGCGGCGGTCGTCGATGGGGAACTTGAACCACGGCACGTACAGCACCGGCACCTTGCCCAGGTGAAGGGTGGCGCCGCGCGCGGTACCGAAGCCTTCCTCCATGTCGATGTCGATCCGGCGCGAGCGCAGCTCCCACATGCGTTCGTCGGGCGGACAGGTCGAGTAGCTCGATTCGTACAGCGCGCCCTGTTCGCCCACCAGCTCCGCGCGCCTGGCACCGCCGCTGCCGCGCTGTTCGATGAGCTGGTAGCGGACGCCCTCGATGCTGTGGCTGTCCAGGTCCTGGTTGCCGCTCAGCCGTTCGCCCACCAGGCGCATGCCCGAATCCTGGTAGCGGATGCTGCCCTCTGCGGAGTAGATGCCCGACTCGGCATCGATGGTGAGGTTGTCGGCACTCAGGAACTGGTCGGCGCGGCGCAGGGTGACGTTGCCGTCGTAGCTCATCACCTGGTCGTAGATGCCGCTGAGCTCGTCGCCCTCGATCTCGGTGGGGGACTGGTCCCGCTCGGCCGCGGTGCCTTCGGGCGGCGGCGCATCGGGGAACGCCGGCACGGCGTCCTCGAGCGGGCACAGCCGCCACATGCCGGGGCGTTCGTCGTCGGCCATCGCGGTCAGTGCAACGGCCATGCACAGGGGCAGCGGCAGCAGTCTCAGGGCTGTGCGCACTCGGCGGTTTTCCGGTCGGTCAAAAAGCGGCCGCCAGCATGCCGTATCCGTCGTGAAGCGGCAATGCGAGCCGGGCTCAGGCATCATTGGGGCCATGGACAAGACCACGACGAAACCCGCAGCTGATCGAACCGACGCTGAATGGCGCGAGAAGCTGACCGACGAGCAGTACGCGGTCTGCCGCTGTTCCGCCACCGAGCCGCCCTTTACCGGCAGGTACTGGAACCACAAGGGGGCGGGCCTGTACCGCTGTGTCGCCTGTGGCAGCGCGCTGTTCGACTCCGACGCGAAATACGATTCGGGCAGCGGCTGGCCCAGCTTCCATGCGCCGGTGGACATCGAGGCCGTCAGCGAGCATGAGGACCTGAGCCACGGCATGCGCCGGGTCGAGGCACGCTGCGCGCGCTGCGACTCGCACCTGGGCCACGTGTTCCCCGACGGCCCGCCGCCGACCGGCTTGCGCTACTGCATCAATTCCGCCGCACTGGACTTCGTGCCCCGGGCCGGGCAGGACTGAGCCCGGCAGCGCGGGATTCAGTCGCCGTCGCCGGGATCCGGCAGGCCCACCAGCGCCCTGGCGTGGGCCAGGCAGCCTTCCTGCAGGGCCCGCAGGTCGTAGCCGCCTTCGAGCGTCGAGACGATGCGCCCCGCCGCGTGCCGCATCGCGATCGCGCGCAGCTGGGCCGTAAGCCAGGCGAAATCGGAACCGTCGAGCTGGAACTGGGCCAGGGGATCGCGCCAGTGGGCATCAAAGCCGGCTGACACCAGCAGCAGCTGCGGCCTGAAGCCGTCCACCTCCGGCAAGAGCCGCTCGCTCCAGGCCTCGCGGAAGGCGCGCCCGCCGGTGCCGGCGGGCAGCGGCAGGTTGACCATGTTGCCGGCGCCGCGTTCTGCCCGCGTCCCGGTGCCCGGAAACAGCGCCTCCTGGTGGCTGCTCACGTACATCACGCGGGGTTCCTGCTCGAAGATCGCCTGGGTGCCGTTGCCGTGGTGCACGTCGAAGTCGATCACCGCCACGCGGGTCAGTCCGTACCAGTCAAGCGCGTGCGCGGCCGCCACGGCGACGTTGTTGAACAGGCAGAACCCCATTGCCTCGCCGCCGGTGGCATGGTGCCCGGGTGGACGCACGGCGCAGAAGGCGGCGTCCACCTCACCGGCCATGACCGCGTCGACCGCGGCGATGCCCGCGCCCGCGGCGCGCAGGGCTGCTTCGGGGGAGGCGGGACACAGGACGGTGTCCGGGTCCAGGCGAACGCTGGTGGTGATGTCCGGGTCGAGCACCGCGCGCAGCAGCGCTTCCGAATGCACCCGCAGCAGTGAACCGCGGCCGGCCGCGGGCGCTTCGCGCCACTCCACCGCCGGCATATGGTCGCGCAGCGCCTGGATGACGGCGCCCAGCCGTTCCGGGCGTTCGGGGTGTCCCTCCCCGGGATCATGGGCAATGCAGGCCGGGTGCGTGTAAACCCGAAGGGCGCTCACGGCCGGCGCCGTTCGTGGTCCCAGAGCACCTCACCCTGCCCATCGGCGCGCGCCAGCACGCGTGCCAGCACGAACAGCAGGTCCGACAGGCGGTTGAGGTAGCGCACCGGCTGCGGCCGCACCGGTTCGTGTCGCGCCAGCGCCACGGCGGCGCGCTCCGCCCGGCGCACCACCGTGCGCGCCACGTGGCAGCGCGACGCCGCCTCGCCACCTCCTGGCAGGATGAATTCCTTCAGCGGCGGGAGCTGTTCGTTGAAGCGGTCCAGATGCGCTTCCAGTCCCTCGACGTGGGCGTCCTGGATGGCCTCATGGCCGGGGATGCACAGTTCGCCGCCGAGGTCGAACAGATGGTGCTGGACCTGCGTGAGCACCTCGCGGACCGGATCCGGGAGGTCGCAGGCCTGGATCATGCCGATGGTGGAGTTGGCTTCGTCCACCGTGCCGTAGGCTTCCACCCGGGCCGAGTCCTTGCCCACCCGGGTGCCGTCACCCAGCCCGGTCGAGCCGTCGTCGCCGGTGCGGGTGTAGATCTTCGAAAGCCGATTGCCCACCGGCGGGGCCCGTCAGGCGGTCTGGGCGCGCAGGGCGGGCAGGTTGCGGCGCAGCAGCGCGAAGCCGCCGAACAGCAGCGCCGACCAGAACAGGGTGCCCAGCAGGGTCCAATGGAAGAACGGGATCGCCGCGGCGTAGCAGGGCGCCAGGCCGGCCTTGCAGGCCAGGTTCGCGGAAGCCGGGGTGGTGCCCAGCCAGACCATGAAGTTGGTGACCACGAAGAACAGCACGGAACCGGCGAGCGAACCGCCCAGCACGCGCGCGCCGGTGACGCGGCCGCGCAGGCCGAAGCCCATCACCGCCGACAGCGCGATGCACGCGTACACCGACAGGGCGACCGGGCTGCCCAGGTGCTGCAGGTAGGCCCCGCCGTGCGCAGCGGCCAGCGCAAGGTCGGACACGAACATGGCCGCCAGCGGCACCAGCAGGGCCCAGCGGCGGTTGGCAAAATACGCTCCGGCGAACAGTGCGATTGCGATCGCCGGGGAGAAATTGGGCGGCTGGGGCAGCAGCCGGGTCAGCGCGGCAACGACGACCAGCGCCACCAGGACGAGCGGGCCAAGGGCGATGCGGGGGGCGTTTTCAGGGCTGTTCATCGTTTCGCGAAGGAGCAATGAGGCGGAAGCGGATAGCATAGCGCAATGGCGCAGACGCTCGCGGACTCCAACCCTCCCTGCCACGACGTTCTCATCGTCGGCGGCGGCCTGGTGGGTGCCAGCCTGGCGATCGCCCTGGATGGCCTGGGCCTGGATGTCGGCCAGGTCGAGGCGGCCCCGGCTGGAGTGCTGCCGCCGGTGTTCGACGAGCGCAACCTCAGCTTCGCCGATGCCACGGTCAACGCATTGACCGCGCTCGGGGTGCTGCAAGAGCTGCAGGAGCCACCGGGCTTGATCCGGCGCATCCACGTCAGTCGCGCCGGCGATTTCGGCCGGGTGCTGATGGACGCGGCGGACTACGGGCGCGAGGCGTTCGGACAGGTGGTGGTGGCCAGCGACTTCGGCCGCGCGCTGGAGGCCCGCCTGGCACGCGTCCAGGGCCTGGTGCGCTACCGCCCGGCGCGATTCCTTGGCAGCAGCGACGAAGGCGGCGTGCGCGCGGTGCACATCGCCGCCGAGGGCGGCGAGCGCACGCTGCGCGCGCGGCTGCTGGTCGGGGCGGACGGCAGCGCCAGCGCGGTCCGTCAGGCGCTGGGCATCAGCGTGGACGAGCATGATTACAGGCAGACGCTGCTGGTCGCGCGGGTGCGCGCCTCGCGGCCGCCGGACGGAACCGCCTGGGAGCGCTTCACCGCGCACGGACCCACCGCGCTGCTGCCGCGCGGGGACCGCCACTATGGCGTCGTGCACGGGGTTGTTCGCGAGGAGGCCGGGGCGGCGCTGGAATGGGATGACGCGGCGTTCCTGGCGCGCATCCAGTCGGCCTTCGGCTGGCGCGCCGGGCGCTTCAGCGCCGCCGGGCCGCGCAGCGCCTACCCGATGGTCCGGGTCGTCGCGCGCGCCACCACGGCCCCGCGCGCGGTGCTGGTGGGCAACGCGGCGCAGAGCATGCATCCGGTGGGCGCGCAGGGGTTCAACCTGGGCCTGCGTGATGCCCTGACGCTGGCCGAGCTGGTGGCGGCCAACCGTTCAGATCCCGGCGGCGAAGCGGTGCTGCACGGCTATGTCTCCCGCAGGCGAGAGGACCGTGCCCGCACGCTGGAGTTTTCCGACGGCCTGGCCCGGCTGACCGCCAACGATGCGCCGCTGCTGCGCCCGCTGCGATCGCTTGGCCTGCTGGCGGTGGACCGGCTGCCGGCGTTGCAGGCGCGCGTGGCGGGAGGAGCGATGGGTTATCGCGGCGACGACGTGCCGGCGCTGTGCCGCGGGGCAGGCGCATGAGCCGGCGCATGCAGGTGGACGTGGTGGTGGTTGGCGGTGGCGTGGTGGGCGCCGCCTGCGCGCTGGCCCTCGCCCGACAGGGCCTGGAGGTGGAGCTGGTGGAGGCGGCGGTGCCGCGGCCGTGGAGCAGCGAGGTGCCGGACCTGCGGGTCTTCGCGCTCGCGGGCGACAACGTGGCGCTGCTGGACTCGCTCGGCGTTTGGGAATCAATCCGCGGGGCGCGTGCCCATCCCTACCGGCGGATGCGGGTGTGGGATGCGGCGGGCGGCGACGAACTCGACTTCAAAGCCGATGCCTTCGGTCGCCGCGAGCTTGGCTGGATCGTCGAGAACGGTTTGCTGGTGGAGCGGCTGTCGGCGGCCCTGCCGGCGGCCGGGGTCGAGGTCCGTCGCCCCGAGAAGGTGGCCGCGCTGGCCCAGGACGCGGATGGCGTGCGCCTGGAGCTGGAAGGCGGGAGCCGCATTTCCGCCCGCCTCGCGGTGGCCGCCGACGGCGCGGATTCCGCGCTGCGCCGGGCCTCCGGCGTCGGCACCTGCGGGCGCGACTACGGCCAGCGCGGCGTGGTCGGATACGTGCGGACTGAAGAGCCGCACGGGGATACCGCCTGGCAGCGGTTCCTGCCCGGGGGGCCGCTGGCCTTCCTGCCTTGCACCGACGGCAGCTGCTCGATCGTCTGGTCGCAGCCCGAGGACCAGGCCCGGCGCGTGCTGGCGCTTGATGAGGCCGCTTTCGGGGAAGAGCTGGCCCGCGCCTTTGGCGGACGCCTGGGGGAAGTCCGACTGATATCGCAGCGGGCGGCATTCCCGCTCCGGCTGCAGCTCGCAGACGCCGCGATGGCCGGCAGGCTCCTGCTGCTGGGCGACGCCGCGCACGTGGTGCATCCCCTGGCCGGCCAGGGCGTTAACCTCGGGCTGCGCGATGTTGCCGGCCTGGTGGAACTGGTGTCCGCCGGACGCGGGTGGGATTCACCTCACCGCCTGCAGCGCTGGGCCCGCGCCAGGCGCAGCGAGAACACCGTCGCGGCGCTGGGCTTCGATGCGATCGACCGGGTGTTCTCCAACGACGCCGTGCTCCCCACGCTGTTGCGCGGGCACCTGTTCGGCGCGGCGGCCCGGATACCCCCGATGGCACACCTGCTCTGGAGGCGCGCGGCCGGCCTGTGAGCGCGGCGGCGCGCCGCCTCGTGTCAGCGCATCCAGCCGGAGAGTTCCCCGCGGCTCAGCCGGCCGTCGCCGTCGTCGTCGGCGACATGGAACTCGGCAGTCAGCTCGTCGTTCACGCGCGCCTCTTCGCGGCTGATGAAGCCGTCCGCGTCCACGTCCAGCGCATCGAAGTCGATCCGGTATTCGCCAGTGACCGAATCGGGTTCATGGCTGCGGATGGTGACGTGCTCGCCCTCCGCGCCGCGGCGGACGACGTCACCGGTGACGGCGTCGGTGTCGATCGCGGGGTCGCCGGTCGGAACGGGCGCGGGCGGAACCTCGGCGGTCGGGTCCTGGCCCTGCTCGGGCGGTGACCATGGGTGCGCCGGGTCAACCGGGTCGCGGACATCGCGCGGATCCACCGGTGTATTGGGGTCCACGGGATCGTGCGGGTCGTCGGCAACTTCGGGCGCGGAGGTGTCCACCGGGGTGGCCGGATCGATGGGCGGTTCGCAGGTGGCCTGCGCAAGCGCGGCGAACGGCGCCAGTGCGAGGGCCAGTGCGGCGGGGGCAACCGATTTGCGGATGTTCATGGCGATGCTCCGTAGGGGCGAGCGGCGGCGCCGGACAGGCGACACCGCGGCCCGAACGCTAGCGCGCGGGGAATGAAAACCGCTTGAAATATGTTCGCCTTGTGGGCCGGTTCAGCGTGGCCCGGACCCGTGGTTCAGGTACCGGTTGCAAACACCGTGATCTCTTCGCGGTCGTGGTACAGCTGGCGGGCGCGCACATCCAGCGGGCGGCCGGCGGTTCCGGTGAACAGCGCCAGGCAGTCCCGGGTTTCCTGCCAGCGCTTCTTCATCGGCAGCTTGAGGTTGAAGATCGCGTGGCGGCACCACTCATTGGCGAACCATTCGCCCATGCGCGCAGCCACGCGCCGGGGCTGGTCGACCATGTCGCAGACCATCCAGTCGAGGGTTCGCTCCGGGACCCACCGGAATCCGTCCTCGCGGCGGTGCGTCACCAGGCCGGAATCCAGCAGCGCGGGCTTCATCGGACCATTGTCGATGGCAGTGACATGGATGTGGTGCCGCGTCAGCACCCAGGTCCAGCCGCCCGGCGCGGCGCCCAGGTCCGCCGCGCGCATCCCCGGGCGCAGGAGGGCCTCGCGCTCGCGCGCGGTGAGCAGGGTAAGCAGGGCTTCTTCCAGCTTCAGTGCCGAGCGCGAAGGGGCGTCGGCATGCAGGCGCAGGCGGGGGATGCCAAGGGGCCAGGGGGCGCTGTCGCCGGGATCAGCGCGGGCCAGGAGCAGGTGGTCGCCAGCAAGCAGGCACACGTGCAGCCGCGGCAGCCGCGGGTCGGGCTTTTCGCTCAGGAAGCCACGCCTGCGCAGTGCCGGGCGCAGCGCGTTGCCAAAGCTCCGGGCCAGCGCCGACAGCGGCTTTCCCGCGTCCGAGTCGGGATGTTCCACCCACAATTCACCCCATCGCCCCTTGCCGGCCAGGGCTTCAAGCATGGGCGTGATCCGGTCCCGCGGATCCAGGCCCGGCAGCTCGGCCACCAGCGCCAGCTTCTGGCGCGCGAACACCATCGCGCGCCACGGGACTGCCTGCGACAGCGCTTGCGCATCCTCACAGTGGAACAGGAGGTAACCATCACCGCGGCGGGTGCGCGCGTATCCGGCCAGCCCGGCGCCGGCGGCGCGGTCGGTGAGTTCGGCCGCCAGCTCCGGCTCGAAGCCGGCACGGCAGTAGCAGAGCAGGGCAGCTTGCATGCAGGCGCCGTGCGCCTCAGTAGCGGTCGCCGCCAGACTCGCCGTAGGCGCGAAGCACGGCCCGGGCGTCGTCGCGCAGCAGGTCGCGGACCACGGCGATCCCCCGCTTCTCCAGCTCGCCGATCCAATCCGCGGGCAGCGGGCCTTCGTCGAATTCGGTGAGGGCCTCGACGTCCTCGGCGCGGGCGCCGATCAGCAGGCGGTCGATGCCCGCCCAGACGGTGGCGCCATAGCATTGGCAACAGGGTTGGGAGGAAGTGGCGAGCACATAGGGCCCAATAGGCTGGTCGTTCTCATCCCGGTTCAGGCGTGTCCGCCCGAGCCGCTGTTGCGCCAGCATGTAAGCCAGGGATTCGGCATGGGCCAGTGAGCAGGTGGTTGGCACGACCCGGTTGACCGCGGCCGCGACCACGCGGTCATCCGGGCCGAACACCACCGCGCCGAACGGGCCGCCTGTGCCTGCCTCGACGTTGCGGCGGGAGAGCTCGATCGCCAACGCCACCTTGGCCTGGTCCCCGGTGACCACCCCGGCGCCCGCCACCGCGTCCGGGATCCACTGCGGCAGCGTCAGTTCGACCTGTGCGGGAAGCGCGCCCGTCATTGCAGCGGCGCCGTCGACTGGCCGACCGCCTCGCAGCGGTTCTGCACGCAGGCGCAGGCCTGGATCTCGCGGAAGCCACACACCGAAGCCATGCCGGATTCGGCGCAGCGGGCCTGGACGGCTTCAGGATCCGGCTGCGTGTCCTTGTTCACGCAGGCGGGGAAGTAGCCGCAACAGTTGCCGACGTTCTTGACCACGCAGTCAGCGTCGACCTTGCAGCTGTAGTCCAGCTGCAGGGGGTCGCCGGCGACTGGCGCGGGCGCGGGGTCGGAGGGGGCAGCGGCGGTGTCGGCCGGCGGTGCGGCACAGGCCCCCAGGGCCAGCCCCAGCAGGATGGTGGCGAACAGCGACAGCAATCTCCCGTTCACGGTGCGCTCCCTTTGCGGTCAGGCCTTGGCGGCCCAGGTATCGCGCAGCGTAACGCTGCGGTTGAAAACCGGGGCCTCAGGCCGGTGGTCGTGGCGGTCGGCCACGAAATAACCCTGGCGTTCGAACTGGAAGCTGGTTTCGGGGGCAGCTTCGGCCGCGGCCGGCTCCACCCATCCGCGCATGCTTTTGCGCGAGTCGGGGTTGATGTGGTCGCGATAGGTCTTGCCGTCGGCGTTGTCGTCCGGGTCGGGCACCGAGAACAGGCGGTCATAGAGGCGGATTTCCGCGGCCACCCCCCGGGCGGCGTCGACCCAGTGGATGGTGCCCTTGACCTTGCGGTTGGCCCCGTCCATGCCCGGACGGGATCCAGGGTCGATGGTGCCGCGCAGCTCGACCACCTCGCCCGCGGCATCCTTGATGACTTCTTCGCAGCGGATGATTCCGGCGCCGCGCAGGCGCACCTCGCCTCCCGGGACCAGCCGGCGCCAGCCCTTGGGCGGCACCTCGGCGAAGTCGCCGCGCTCGATCCACACATCGCGCGAGAACGGGACCTGGCGGGTGCCAAAGGAGTCGTCCTTGGGGTGGTTGGGGAATTCCAGGGTTTCCTCGTGGCCTTCGGGCAAGTTCGTCAACACCAGCTTCAGCGGCTCGATCACCGCCATCCGCCGGGGCGCGCGCGCATCCAGGTCATCGCGCAGGGCGCCCTCGAGCACCGAGAAATCGATCACCGAGTTCTGCTTGCTCACGCCGATGCGGTCCACGAACAGGCGCAGCGCCGAAGGCGTGTAGCCGCGCCGGTGCAGGCCCTGCAGGGTGTACATGCGCGGATCGTCCCAGCCGTCCACCAGCCCGTCCTCGACCAGCTGGGTCAGCTTGCGCTTGCTCATCACCGTGTAGGTGATGTTGAGCCGCGAGAATTCGATCTGGCGCGGCTTGGCCGCCTCGATTGGCAGGCCCTTCTCCCTGAGCGGCTCCAGCAGCTCCGGGTTGCCGGCCAGGTCCACCTTGTCCACGCACCAGTCGTACAGCGGGCGGTGATCCTCGAACTCCAGTGTGCACAGCGAGTGGGTGATGCCCTCCACCGCGTCGCCCAGGGCGTGGGCGATGTCGTACATGGGATAGATCACCCACTCGTCGCCGGTGTTCTGGTGCGGCATGTGCTTGATCCGGTACAGCGCCGGGTCGCGCATGTTCATGTTGCCGCTGGCCATGTCGATCTTGGCCCGCAGCGTGCGCGCCCCGTCCGGGAATTCGCCCGCGCGCATGCGCCGGAACAGGTCCAGGTTTTCTTCGACCGAACGGTTGCGCCAGGGCGATTCGCGGCCGGGTCCGGTGAGGCTGCCGCGGTACTCGCGCACCTGCTCGGCGCTCAGGT
>JAAYXJ010000150.1 GCA_012515985.1 Gammaproteobacteria bacterium | reverse complement strand
CGGCCTGGTCGGGCTTGCCGTCGCCGTCGGGGTCCGCGTGCGGGGGCAGGGTGAGGTAGCTGACCAGGTTGAGGCCATCGCGCGAGGTGAGCTCCAGCGGCCACATCGGCACCAGCGGGGCGCCGTCGAGCGCGGGGCGGGCCGAGAACAGCTCGGTGAGCTCGCCGCTGGCGCGGTCATAGCGGTAGTACTTGGCCGGCGCCTCGGCCGCCGAGTAAGTGACGATCCAGGTGCTGTCGTCGAGGGTGCGCGAGCCGATGCCCACTTCGCCCGGGCTCATCTCCTGCAGCTTTTCCAGGTCCGCAGCGATGTCCTCGTCCAGCACCTTCCACTCCCGGCGCAGGTAGTTGACCGAGACCGCCTGGATCTCGCCGGTGGCAGGGTCGGACAGGCCGCCGCCGACGTCCGCGCGCTGGTCCTCATGCACCAGCGTGCGCTCGCCGGTGGCGGTGTCGATGGCGTACAGGGCCGAGGTGTTGCGGTCGCGCGAATCGCGCATGTACAGGGTCTTGCCGTCGAGGGTGAGCCCGCTGGGCGAGGTGGACATCGAGTCCTCGAAGGGGATGGCGTCGTGCTCCACCCAGCCATCGCCCTCGCGGCGCAGGATGTCCATGCCGCCGTCGGGGCGCGAGCGCATCGCGAAGCGCAGGCTGTAGTCGGCGTCGGCCATGTAGCCGGCGATCATGCCGGTGTTCTCCTCCACCAGGGTGCGCTCGCCGCTGCCCAGGTCGACCCGGTACAGGTCGTGCCACTGCGGGTCGCGGTCGTTCATGCCCACCAGGATCGAATCCGGGTGCCTGGGGCTCACGCTGACCACCGTGGCGGTGGTCTTCTCGAAGGGCGTCAGGTCGCGCGCCTCGCCGCCGTCGAGGTCGAGCGCATAGAGGTGGTAGTCCTCGTCGCCGCCGGTGTCGCGCACGTACAGCAGGGTGCCGGGCTGGTAGGACCAGAAGTAGCTGCGGATGCCGCGGCCCTCGTCACGGGTTACGGGGCGGGCGCCGTTGAGGTCGTTGGCAGGCGCGATCCAGACGTTGAGCACGCCGTTGACCGGGGCGACCCAGCTCAGGTACGCGCCGTCGGGGCTGATCTGTACGTTGGCGCGCTCGGGGTTGCCGAACAGCGCCTCGCGCGGGATCAGGTCGACTTCCTCGATTGAGGTCGGGCCGGTGCGGGCGGTGGTGTCCACTTCGCCATTGTCGCCGCGCGGCCCGCAGGCGGACAGGGACAGGGCGATGCAGCTGGCAAGCAGCAGGGTCTGGTGACGCATTCGGTGTTCTCCCCGGGGGTGATGTGTTCAGCCGTTACGAACGCTAACGGGAATGGCCCGCTCCGGTGTTCCGCGCGCGTTAAATCCGGAGGGTGACCAATGGCAGGTGCGGGCGGGGGGCGGCCTAAGCCGCCAGCGCCTGGGGCTGGAACCCGCGATATCCCAGCGCTTCGGTCAGGTGTGCCGTGCCGATGGCCTCACTGCCCTCGAGGTCGGCAATGGTGCGGGCCACCCGCAGGATCCGGTGCATGGCGCGCGCGGACAGTTGCATGGATTCGATCGCGCGTTCCAGCAGCGCCTGGTCGGCGCTGGCCAGACGGCAGCAGTTGCGGCTGGCGGCGGGGTCGAGGCGGGCGTTGGGCAGTCCGGTCCGTTCGAGCTGGCGCTCGCGGGCGGCCTCGACCCGGGCCCGGATCGGTGCGCTGGGCTCGCCTTCCGGCGCGTCGGGCCGCAGCTGCGCCGCGGGCAGGCGGCGCACGTCCACGTGCAGGTCGATGCGGTCCAGCAGCGGCCCTGACACCCGCGTGCGGTAGCGGTTGATGACGTCGGGGCTGCAGCGGCAGCGGCCCGAGGGATCCCCGGCCCATCCACATGGGCACGGGTTCATGGCGGCCACCAGCTGGAAGCGCGCGGGGAATTCGCACTGGCGCGCGGCGCGCGACACCGTGACCGTGCCCGACTCAAGCGGCTGGCGCAGCACCTCCAAGGCCTGGCGGCTCCACTCCGGGAGTTCGTCGAGGAACAGGACGCCGTGGTGGGCCAGGGAGATTTCCCCGGGCCGCGGCTCGCTTCCGCCACCGGCCAGGGCCACCGCGCTGGCGGTGTGGTGGGGAGCGCGAAACGGCCGCTGGCGCCAGTGGCCGGGTGCCACCTCGCGCCCGGTGGCCGACGCGATTGCCGCCGCCTCCAGCGCCTGCGTTTCGGTCATCGGCGGCAGGAGACCGGGCAGCCGCGACGCCAGCAGCGTCTTGCCGCATCCGGGCGGACCGCAGAGCAGCAGGTGGTGCTCCCCGGCGGCAGCGATCTCCAGCGCCCGGCGCGCCTGCAGCTGCCCGCGCACGTCGCGCATGTCGGGCTCGGAGCGGACGGTGGAAGGGACGGGCGTGGCTGCGGGCAGCTGCTTTTCGCCCCGCAGCAGGGCGCAGACCTCGCCCAGCGTGCGCGCCGCGAACACTCGCGCGCCGGTGGCAAGCGCCGCTTCGGCCGCGCATGGCGCCGGCACCACCAGCCCGCGCCCGGCGGCCGCGGCCGCCATGGCCGCGGGCAGGGTGGCATCCACCGGACGCAGTTCGCCGGTCAGGCCCAGCTCGCCGATGAACTCGGTCTCGCGCAGGGAATCCAGCGGCAGCTGCCCGCTGGCGGCGAGGATCCCCAGTGCGATCGGCAGGTCGAACCGCCCGCCGTGCTTGGGAAGGTCGGCGGGCGCGAGGTTGACCGTGATCCGCCGCTGCGGGAATTCCAGCTGGGTGCTGTGGATGGCCGCCCGCACGCGGTCCTTGGCTTCGCGGACGGCGGCCTCGGGCAGGCCGACGATCGACATGCCAGGCAATCCACCGGCCAGATGCACCTCGATCGCAACCGCGGGGGCGGATACCCCCGCACGCGCGCGTCCATGCACGAGTGCGAGTGCCATCGGGGAACGTCAGTGGGCGGGGGGTGCGGGTGTGGTGCCAGCCTGCGAAGCCTTGCCGTCCAGCTCGGCCTCCAGCCACTGCACGGCCTGCTCGAGCGCTTCCAGCTTCTCGCGGGTGCGCAGCAGCACCGCGCGCTGCACCTCGAACTCCTCGCGGGTGACCAGGTCCAGCTTGGCCAGCCCGCCCTGCAGCACGGCCTTGAAGTTCTCCTGCATTTCCTCGCGGCTTTCGCGCACCGAAGCCGGCACCAGGCTGCTCAGGCGGCGAGCCAGGTCATCGATATGGCCCAGTTCAATCATCTGTACAAATTCTCCGGGGGGATGGGGACAGCATGGCGCCCGGCGCGGGCGAATGCCGTCGGCGCGGTCCGTCCGGACGGGTAGGAAAACCCTGACGGTCCGCGCGGCGGCGCATTGTATCCGTACGTGTCGCCCAAGCCGTGCGCAGGTATCCTGCATCCAGCCCAGATGGAGTCCGCGTGAATGAAGATGGTCGTGGCCATCATCAAGCCCTTCAAGCTCGACGACGTGCGCGAGGCGCTGGCCGAGGCCGGCGTGACGGGCATCACCGTCACCGAGGTCAAGGGCTTCGGGCGCCAGAAGGGCCACACCGAGCTCTACCGCGGCGCCGAATACGTGGTCGACTTCCTGCCCAAGCTCAAGCTCGAGGTGGCCGT
>JAAYXJ010000149.1 GCA_012515985.1 Gammaproteobacteria bacterium | reverse complement strand
TCGCGCAGCTGCCAGGCGTAGTAGTCGCTGCCGCCCGGGTGGGTGGTGCCGACCCCGGCGGGGTTCTCCAGGGTGTGGGGGAGCTCGGATTCGCTCCAGGCGATGATGCGCTCGTACACCGGGAGCACGTGGCCGGTGAGGGCGTCGCGGGCCTGCTGCTTGAGTTCGCCAGCGCGCTCTTCGCTGATTTCGCCGGCTTCCACCAGGGCGTCGGCCTTGGCCTGCAAATCCGCCCACAGCGGGCTGTCCCCGTCCTCGCCGAACGGCGCGCCGGTAATGATGTTGCGCGACTGCTCGATCACGCCTTCGTAGGCAAAGCGCGGGGCGCGGATGCCCAGTTCGGCGGACTGGCGGCCGTAATCAATCAGCTGGTCCAGCACGGTGTCGAAGGCTTCCAGGCGTGACACGTACGCGAGGTAGTCCTGCTCGTCGTCCACCTTGTGGAAGTTGATCATGAACATCGGCAGGATGCTGTTCATCCCGTTCATCTGGTCGAAGGCGTAGCGGTGGGCGCGGAACTCCCACTGCGCCTGCGCGCTGTCGAGCTGGCGCTTCCAGATTTCCCATGAGAGCTGGGTGTCGGGATCCAGGCTGTCGTAATCGAAGCTGGACTCCATCTCGGCCACCGAACTGGCCATCCAGTCCAGGCGCTCGCGCATGGCAGCCTCGGACATGTCGTCGAGTTCGTCGTAGCGGTCCTTGCGGCCCTGGAAGGTCAGGGTGGTGGGGCTGAACTGGAGGAATTCCTCGTACTGTTCGTCGAACCACGCGTTCAGGCGCGCGGATTCATCCTCCGCCTGCCGGGTGGCGGCGGCCGGGGTGGCCGCGCCCTCGGGCTGCGGGGAACAGGCGGCCAGGGCCAGGGCGATGGCCAGCGTGCTGGCGGCAAGGGGCAGGCGCATGCAGGAGTCCTCGGCAAAATTTGCGCCGATTGTGCCGCCTGCCGCGAACCGGTGCCCACTGCAGGACGTCATGCACCGGCGGACCCACCGGCGGCTTGCGCGGGCGCCGCCCACGCCGCATTCACCCCGGCCTCACCCGCTCGCGACGGCGGCACCGGCAGCATCGGCTGCAGGCAAACGCGCAGGCGGCGCATGCCGCCACAGGAGTTGCAATGAGCACCTTGGAGAAGCGCCATATCCCGCGCACGGCCATGAGCGCGCTGCTGGGCGGGGCGATCCTGGGAGCGGTGGGCCTGTTGCTGGGCAGTTCCGCCGGCCTGGTGATTGGCGTGGTGATCGGCGTGGCGGCGGGGGCCCTGATGGGCCACCGTATGGCCGAACGCACCGATCCGCGCGACAGCGTCGGGCATTTCCAGGACATCTACCGGTCCATGTCCTATTACGAGCGGGGCATGGAGTGGAAGGACTACGAACCGGCGTACCGGCTGGGCCTGGAAAGCTACGGCAGCCGGGGCGGGCAGGCGTTCGAGGACGTGGATGCGTCGCTGGGGGCGCGCTGGCTGAAGGAGCGCGGTGAATCCCGGCTGGACTGGAATCATGCGCGCGAGGCGGTCAGGCACGTCTGGCGGGACATGGACGAAACCCTGCACCGCAAGCCCCAGGCCGGCTGACGGGCGGCCGCGTGGCCCCGGCGCGTTAAGATGGCCGGCCCCCAACACGTGCTGCAGCCATGGCCGGACAACCTGACGACGCCGGCGGCGTCACCTTCGAGCAGGCCCAGGAGGCCGTGCGCACCCTGCTGCGCTGGGCCGGGGATGACCCGGCCCGCGAGGGGCTGCTGGATACCCCTGCCCGGGTGGCAAAGGCCTACCGGGAGTGGTTCAGCGGCTATGCGCTGGATCCGGACGAGTACCTGGCCCGCACCTTCGAGGAGGTTGGCGGCTACGACGAGATGATCGTCCTGCGCGACATCGAGTACGAGAGCCATTGCGAGCACCACATGGCACCCATCATCGGGCGCGTGCATGTCGGATACCTGCCAGCGGGCAAGGTGGTGGGCATCAGCAAGCTGGCGCGGGTGGTGGAGGCGTATGCCAAGCGCCTGCAGGTGCAGGAGAAGATGACCGCGCAGATCGCGGGCTGCATCCAGCGCGCGCTGCAGCCGCTGGGCGTGGGGGTGGTGGTGGAGGGCGTGCACGAGTGCATGACCACCCGCGGGGTGCACAAGCGCGGGGTGAGCATGGTCACTTCGACAATGCTCGGCGCCTTCCGCGACGATGCGCGAACCCGCGCCGAGTTCCTGCGCTTCATCGAGTCGGGCAACGCGCGCGGCTTCTGACTGCGCGCCGGCCCCGCCGGCGTTTAACGGACCTGTCACGGCGGTCGCGCAACGATGGAGCGATGGCGGCAACCTCTCTCCTTTCCGCGCCGGCGCGCCACGCGCCGATTGACGCGCGTGCGCTTGCGGCGCGTTTCCTGCAGGTCCGCGAGCGCTCGCTTGGGCTGGCCGCGCCGCTGTCGGCCGAGGACGCCATGGTGCAGAGCATGCCCGAGGCCAGTCCGGCCAAGTGGCACCTGGCGCACACCACCTGGTTCTTCGAGCGCTTCGTGCTGGCCCTGGCCAACGCGGACTACCGGCCGGTGGATCCGGGCTGGGAGTACATCTTCAACAGCTATTACGAAGGGGTCGGGCCGTTCCATGCGCGGCCGCGGCGTGGCCTTCTCGCGCGCCCTTCGCTGCAACAGGTGCTTGATTACCGGCGAGAGATCGACCGGCGGGTCGCCGCCCGCATCCGGGCCGGCGCGCTGGATGACGACGCGCTGCGGCGCGTGCTGCTGGGCACCCACCACGAGCAGCAGCACCAGGAGCTGCTGCTGACCGACATCAAGCACGCCTTCTGGAGCAATCCGCTGCATCCGGCCTACTGCGACGACCCGCCGGGCGCCGACGGGCCGGGCGTGCCGCTGCGGTGGATCCAGCTGGCCGGCGGGACCGTTCCCATCGGCGCCGCGCGCTGGCCGGAGCAGTCCGCGTCGTTCGCCTGGGACAATGAATCGCCGCGCCATCCGGTGCTGCTGCAGCCGTTCGCGCTGGCCAACCGGCCGGTGACCCACGCCGAGTTCCGTCTCTTCATCCGGGAGGGCGGCTACCGCAACCCGAAACTGTGGCTCAGCGACGGCTGGGCGCAGGTGCAGGCCGAGGGCTGGCAGCGGCCGCTGTACTGGCACGAGGACCTGGAACAGCTGTTCACCCTGCATGGCTGGCAGCCCGCCAACCCGGACGCGCCGGCCTGTCACCTGAGCTATTACGAGGCCGATGCGTTCGCGCGCTGGGC
>JAAYXJ010000148.1 GCA_012515985.1 Gammaproteobacteria bacterium | reverse complement strand
TCAGCAAAATACACGGCTTGACCCGCCCAGGTGGCGGAATTGGTAGACGCACTAGCTTCAGGTGCTAGCGGGGGCAACCCTGTGGAGGTTCGAGTCCTCTCCTGGGCACCAATCGGGTCAACAGACATCAAACCCCGCGCAAGCGGGGTTTTTTGTTGTCCATCGTCACGCGGCCTCGCGCGCGTGACACGCTCCTACTGGAGCAGTTCCATCAGCTGCGAGATGCGATAGGGCTTGGGCAGCCGCCTCCGGCATGGCGTCGCAGCTGTTGGCCACCAGGTTGAGCACCGCGGCCTCCAGCTGCGCCACGTCCACGAACACCTGGGGCAGGCCGGGTGATGCCTCCAGCGACAGCTGGATGTTGCGCCCACAGGCGCGCCGGTAGAGGTCCATTGAAGCTCCCAGTTTTTCGTTGAGGTCACAGCGCTCGGCGGCGTGCGCCTGGCCGCGGCCGAACGCCAGCAGCTGCCGGGTGAGCAGCGAGGCCCGCTCGGCTGCGGCCATGGCGGTATCGATCAGGTTGCCGGTGCGCTGGTCGCCCGCGTGGCGGGCGCCGATCAGCTCCAGGCTGTTGATCATGATGGTGTTGAGGTTGTTGAAATCGTGGGCCAAGCCGACGGTGAGCTTCCCGATGGACTCCATCTTCTGCGCTTCCAGCAGCGCCTTGCGCGCCTGCTCAAGCTCCTGCTCGGCCTCGTAGCGCTCGGTGATGTCGCGCGTGACCTTGGCGTAGCCCACCAGCTCGCCATCCTCGAGCACCGGGTCGATCACCACGCTGGCGCGGAAGCGGCTGCCGTCCTTGCGCACCCGCCAGCCCTCGGCCTCGAAGCGGCCTTCGGCCCTGGCCACCCGCCCGACGGTACCCCGGGCGGGCGCGAGGGTCGCGTGCATGGACCCCGGTTTGCAACCCCCGGCGAGCCGCCGTGAACGGTTCAGGAGCCCGTGGTTGCGCGGTCAAGCAGTCCAAGTCGGCTGACAGGAAGCAGGGATCCGAGCACCAGCGCGACGAGCGCAAGGGCCGCGACGGCAACCGCTGACCGCAGGACGCGGAGGGCGCGATCCGCTAGAGCCCGGCCAGCTCGCGCAGGCGTGGCGGATCGCGCAGTTCTATATGGTGGGGGTGCTCGAAATAGAGCACCCCTTCCTGTTTCAGGCGGCTGAAGGTGCGGCTGACGGTCTCGATGGTCAGCCCCAGGTGGTCGCCGATGTCGGCCCGGGTCATGGGCAGGTCCACGTGGTTCTCGCGGCCGCCGAGCGCATGCTGGCGCCCGCTCAGGTGCAGCAGGAACGCCGACAGCCGCTCCACCGGCGTCATCCGCGCCAGCGCGGTGAGGTAGGACCCGGCCTTGTCCAGTTCCCCGCAGGCCTGCTCGAACAGGTTGGCGTCGAAATCGGGGTAACGCTCGCGCAGGCGCCGCACGCTGGGCAGGCTGAAGGAACACAGCACCGATTCGGTCACCGCTTCCACGCTGTGGCGATGGTGGGAGGCGGCGCTGAAGCCGATGAAGTCGCCGGGCAGCAGGAAACCCGCCACGTGGCGCCGGCCATCGGGCAACAGCCGGACCTGGCGCGCCATGCCGCTCACCAGCGTGTGCACCTCGGTGCGCGCATCGCCTTCGCGCACCAGGGTGGTGCCGGGCGACAGCCGGATCTTGCCGCCCAGTTGCTCCAGCTCGTGGAGCTCCCGGGAGGGGATGGCCGAGCACGCCGCGATGTCGCGGACCTCGCAGCCCGCACAGCTCCCGTGAACCCGCTGGCGCTGGGCGCAGTCGGCCGGCCGGCTGAAGGCGATCCCTCTGCTGGTGGCTCCTCCGGTTGGCCGGGCTGATGACATGGGCAAGTGCCTCCAATGGCAATGGCCCATGATACAGGGCACCCGGGGCCCGCCCGCAGGAATGCGGCCCCCAGGATCGCCAGGGATTCAGGATCCGCCGGCACTCCGGACCTTCCAGGAGAGATTGAGAATGCTGATCATCCGGGCGGCCGCCCTGACCGTCTTCTGCGTTTTCGCGCTGCTCACCGCACCCGGTGCCCGGGCCGCAGGGCCAGAAGACGCCACTGACTGGAGCGCCGCGCTCGAGCGTGACGCCCGCGCCTTCCACGCCGCCATCGCCGCCCGCCACCCCGGCCCCGTGGACCCGGAAAATCCCGGGTTCCGC
>JAAYXJ010000147.1 GCA_012515985.1 Gammaproteobacteria bacterium | reverse complement strand
GTTGGATTACAACGAAGGTCCGCCCATGGAGGGGGACTGCGGCGGCAAACCATCTTCAGGAGTGGAGAGCCATGTCGCCAGAATCCAGCGGGCTTGCCCGCGCCATCCGGCTGTCGCTGTTGCTCGCGGTCGCCGCGCCCGCCGTTTCCCTGCCAGCCGCTGCCCAGGACGCACCCGGCGAAGAAGCCCGCACCCTGGACGCGGTCCAGGTCACCGGCACCCGCATCCGCCGCGCCGAGCTCGAAGGCCAGGTGCCGGTGCACACCGTCAGCCGCCAGGACATCGAGCGCACCGGGCTGACCTCGATCGGCGACGTGATCCAGCAGCTCACCGGCTCGGGATCGGCGCTCAACACCAAGTTCAACTCCTCGGGCAACTTCGGCTTCCCGCCCGACGGCAGCGGCGTGGGCGCCGGGTCGGCCCAGGTGGACCTGCGCCACCTGGGCTCCAAGCGGGTGCTGGTGCTGGTGGACGGGATCCGCTGGGTCAACGAGTCCTCCGCGTCCGGGGTGGGCGCGGCGACCGACCTCAACACCATCCCGCTGGCGATCGTCGATCGCATCGAGGTGCTTGAGGATGGTGCTTCCTCGCTGTACGGCTCGGATGCCATCGCCGGCGTGGTCAACATCATCACGCGGCGCGACTTCGACGGTGCCCAGGTCACGCTCGACTACGGCCAGTTCAGCGAGGGCGACGGCACCAGCAAGGGCATCGACCTGGCCTGGGGCCGCACCACCGACCGCAGCAGCCTGTTCCTCTCGCTCAGCCACACCGACCAGGACGTGGTGTATGCGCGCGATCGCGAGCAGTCGCGCTTCCCGGTGCCCGGGACCGGGGTGGCGCTGGGCAGCTCGGGCATCCCGGCCGGCCGCTTCATCGTCACCGATCCCAACACCGGGGCCACGCTCGACCTGGTGCCCGATGCTACCGGCCCGGCCTACGATCCGGCCCAGACCGGCTGCGACCGCAGCGACGGATTCCACTGTTTCACGGATGACGACCGCTTCAACTTCGCCGAGTACAACCTGCTGATGACGCCGTCCAAGCGCAGCGGTGCATTCGGACAGTTCCGCTTCCAGATCAATCCCGGCCTGCAGTGGTACGCCAAGGCGCTGGTGAACCGGCGCGAATCGACCAACCAGGCCGCGCCCGAGCCGATCTTCCTCGGGCCCGAAGGCGCCACCGGCAACCCGTTCGCCGACGGGATCACGATCTCCGCACTCAACCCGTACAACCCGTTCGGCTTCGACCTGGTCTCGGGCGAGAGCCTGATCCTGATCGGGCGCCGTCCGCTGGAGGGCGGGGCGCGGGTGTTCGAGCAGAAGGTGGACACCCGGTACGTCAACACCGGGCTGGAGGGGAGCTTCCAGGCCGGGGATTCGCTATGGTTCTGGGACGTCAACCTGGCCTGGTCGCGCAACGAGGCGCGCCAGACCAACCACGGCAGCTACAACATCCGCAACATCGCGCTGGCCCTGGGCGACCCGGCCGCATGCGCGGCGGAACCAGGCTGCGTGCCGCTGGACATCTTCGGCGCCGGCTCCATCACCCCGGAGATGCTGGGCTGGATCCAGCCGGTGGTGCGCGACGAGAGCGAGAACGAGCTCAGGCTGGTCTCGGCCAACCTGTCGGGTGACCTGTTCAACCTGCCGGCCGGCGCGGTCGGTTTCGCCGCCGGCCTGGAGTACCGCGAGTACGAGGGCTGGTACCAGCCCGACCCGCTGACCGTGCGCGGCTGGTACAACGGCGTGCCGTCGCTGCCCACCTCCGGCAGCTACGACGTGGGCGAGGCCTATGTGGAGCTGGACGTGCCGATCTTCGGCGAAGGTCCGTTCGGCAAGGGCCTGAACCTCAACCTCGCCGGGCGCTATTCGGACTATTCCACCTTCGGCGGCGAGTTCACGCCCAAGTACGGGCTGCGCTGGCAGGTGAGCGAGGACTTCCTGCTGCGTGCGACGTATGCCGAAGGGTTCCGCGCGCCCTCGATCGGCGAGCTGTACGGTTCCGACAGCCGCTTCGACGCGCAGCTGATCGACCCGTGCTCGGAGCCGTTCCTGGATCCGTCGGTGGAATCCAACTGCCGCACCCTGGGGGTGCCGCCGGGCTTCCAGCAGGCCAACCCGCAGATCTCCATCACCACCGGCGGCAACCGCGAGCTCGAACCCGAGCGCGCGCGCAGCTTCAGCACCGGCTTCGTGTGGAGCCCGTGGTTTGCCACCAACGCTTCCTGGGCCGAGCGGCTGGACCTGGAGGTGACCTTCTACCGCCACGACATCCAGGGCCCGATCCAGGCGCTGTCGGCGCAGACCCAGCTCGACCTGTGCGTGCGCACCCTGTCGCCGGATTACTGCGATGGCATCGGGCGCGCCTCCACCGGCGGCATCAACGCGTTCAACAACCGCCTCACCAACCTGGGCTCGATCAAGACCGACGGCTGGGACGTGGACCTGTACTGGACGCTGCCGGAGACCCGCGCCGGGCGCTTCGCCTTCAACTGGCAGAACACCTTCGTGGGCCGCTATGAAGCGGTGGGCGGGGCCGGGCAGCTGCAGCCGCGCCGGCCCGGGGTGGAAGTCGAGGACAGCGCGATCCCGGAGTGGGCGTCCACGGCAACGCTGGACTGGACCCGGCAGCGGTGGAACGCAGCGTGGACTGCGCGCCACGTCTCGGATCTGGTCGAGGACTGCGGCAACGCCGTCACCTTCCCGGTCTGCAGCGATCCGGCCAACGGCCAGAACCGGCTGGGTTCAACCACCTACCACGACGTCCAGGCGGGCTACCGCTTCGACTGGCAGCAGGGGCTGACCGTCACCGCGGGCGTCAACAACGTGTTCGAGAAGGAGCCGCCGATCTGCCTGTCGTGCTCGCTCAACGGCTATGACGCCTCGACCTACGACATCCCGGGCGGGCGCTTCTGGTACCTGCGGGCGGACCTGCGCTTCTGAGGGTCCCGGTCCCGGTGCGCGAACCGTGCGCCGGGACCGCGGTCAGCCCGCGGTGCGCAGCGCTTCCTCGGGCACGTCCAGCTCGACCGACAGCGCCAGGTGGTCTGACAGCGCCGCGGGCAGGGCGCGCATGTTCCTGGCCGAGAGGTTGCTGGTGACCAGCACGTGGTCGATCGCGCGCTGGGGCCGCCAGCTGGGGAAGGTGTGGATGCAGGTCTCGTTGGGCTGCAGCGAGGTGTGGCGGTACAGCACCGACATCTCGGGCCGGTCGGCGGTGCAGTTGAAGTCGCCCATCAGCACCGCGTTGGGGTAGTCGCTGAGGAGTTCTGCGATGTAGCCCAGCTGCGCCTTGCGCGACTGCGCGCCCAGCGACAGGTGGGCCACGGCGATGGTCAGGCCCTCGTCGCCCTCGCCAAAGCGCGCCAGCAGCAGCCCACGCCCGCGCACGCGCCCGGGCAGCGGATGGTCCAGGACCTCGATCGGCTCGTAGCGGCTGAGCAGCGCGTTGGCGCTGGAGGCGACGTTGGCGACCTTGCGGTTGGGCTGGTGGGTCCAGTAATCGAACCCGCCGCGTTCGGCCAGGTAGTGGGTCTGGTTGGTGAAGCCCGAGCGCCAGCTGCCCGGGTCGCTTTCCTGCAGGCCCACGATGTCGTGGTTGCCGGCCAGCTTGGCGATCTGGTCCAGCGCCTGGCGCTTGCCGCCGGCGGGCAGCACGTGCGACCAGCTGCGCACGGCGTAGTCGGTGTAGCGGCGCGTGCTCGAGCCGGCCTGGATGTTGGCGCTCAGCAGCTTGATCCGCTTGCGCTCACGGGACTTCGCCGCCAGCTCGCGCTCGGCCATGCGCCGGATCGCAGCGGAGTAGTCCGGCGCGGTGCTCACTCGGTGGCGGCCTCCGCCTCCGCATCGGCGGCCGGCGCCGCCTCGCCGCCGGCATCGCCCGCACCCGCGGCGCGCTCAAGCTCGACCAGGTGGTCGACGATGTGCAGCACGTCCTGGAAATCCTGCCCGCTGAGCACGCGGTACTTGCCGTTGACGACCATGGTGGGCGTGGCGTCCACACCGGTGCGCTCGGTGAACTTCAGCGCGCGGCGCATCTGCCCGCTCACGGCGAAGCTTTCCATGGCCTGGGCGAACTTCTTTTCATCGGCGCCGTGGGCGGCATAGAAGCTTGCGAGCGCCTCGGTGGTCACGCCCTGCGGCGGCAGGCTGCGTTCCCGGTGGACGGCATCGAACATCGCCTTGTGGGTGGCGTCCAGCAGGTCCATCGCCTCGGCGGCATAGAACGCCTTCGCGTACGGCTGCCAGTAGCCGCCAAACGGGGCGGCCAGCGGAGTCACGCGCACGTCGTCGGCCTGGCGCTGCTTCCACGCCGAGATCACCGGCTCGAAGCTGGCGCAGGCCGGGCAGGTGTAGCCGAACACCTCGACCACCTCGATCTGGCCGTTGAGCGGCATGAACGGCTCGGGGTTCTCGATTTCCACGTAATGCGTGCCCGCCACCGGCTCGAACGCCTCGCGCGCGGCAGGCGCGGCGGCGGACTGCTGCGCCGACGCGGCCGGCGCGGCGGCATCGTCCTCCGCGCACGCCACCAGGGCCAGCGGCAGGATCAGGGAAAGGATTACGTGTCGAAAAGTTTTCATGCGTGCAGTCTCTGGCTATGACTCTATCTGTGGGGAGGTCGGCGCCGGATCAAGGCGCGCGCTCGAGCTCGACGAGCTGTTCAGCGATTTCCAGCATTTCACCCAGCGTGCGTCCCAGCACCCGGTACTTGCCGTTCACCACCAGGGTCGGCGTGCCCTCGGCCCCGCTGGCCCGCAGGAAGCGATGGGCCGCCTCCAGCTTGCGCGCGGTTTCCGGGGCCTGCATCGCCGCCGCGAACCGGCTGCGGTCAACCCCCAGCGATGCGTAGAACGCCGCGATCTCCGCATGGGTGGCGTTGCGCGCGAGGATTCCGCGCCTGTGCAGGGCGTCGAACGTCGCCGCGTGCACGGCGTCCAGCTCGCCAATGGCCTCGGCGGCGAAAAATGCGGTGGCGAAGGCATCGCGGGCGCTGTATGTGGCCGGCAGCCGGGTCACCCGCACGTCGTCAGGCTGGCTGCGCTCCCACGCCTTGAGCATCGGCTCGAACCGGTCGCAGACGCTGCAGGCGTAGGCAAAGATCTCCACCACCTCGATCCGGCCGTCCAGCGGCTGCCAGGGTTCCCCGCCTTCGATGCGCACGTAGTCCCGCCCGTCGACGGGGGCCTGGGCGGCGACGGTCGCGGGCGCCAGTGCGGCGAGCAGGAGGGCGAGGATGGTCGCGGGCCAGAGGCGGACGGGTTTCATCGGGGGCGCTCCGGGCAAAAAAAAGCCGGCCGAAACATCCCGGCCGGCGCATGATTTCAAGGAGACTGTACAGGCACAGACAGCGCGCAGCCGGGAAAGTTCACTGCTGCTCCACGGCCTCCGCCGGCTCAGCGGCCTCGGCCGCCGGCTCGGCCGCGCCGTCCGCGGTGGCACCGGCGTCGTCCCCGGCCGTCCCGGCCTCTTCCGTAGCGTCCGCGGCTTCGCCATCGGCCGCCGGCGCGGGTGCTGGCGCAGGCGTTGCCGGCTGTGCGGCGGCCACTTCGGCCATGGCGGCGCGGGTGGCTGCGTCCGGGCGCGGGTGCAGGCCTTCCATGTAGCTGGCCAGAGCCTGGATCTCTTCGTCGGTCAGGTCCGCGGCGATGTCGGCCATGATGTTGAACAGCGCCGGATCCTCGCGCCGGGTGTCACCGGTGCGGTATTCCTGCAGGCGCTGGGCCGCGTACCAGGACGGCTGCCCGCTCAACTGCGGATAGGCCGGACCCGGGTTGCCGGCGCCAGTCGGGCCATGGCACGCCATGCACGCCGGGATCCCGCGCTCCGGGTCACCGCCGCGATACAGCTGCTGGCCGATCTCGTAGAACTTCATCCCGGCGTAGGGGCCCTCGGTGACTTCGGCGTCGTCGGCCAGGCCGGTGTCCGTTTCCTGCTGGGCGTAGTAGGCGCCCACGTCGCGCATTTCCTGGCCGCTGAGCATCTGCGCGAACGGCTCCATGATCGGGCTCTGCCGCTCGCCGGTCTTGAACAGCGCCAGCTGGTGGGCCATGTAGCGCTCGCTCTGCCCGCCCATCGACGGGTAGATGTCGCGGACCGTGCTCTTGCCGTCCATGCCATGGCAGGCAGCGCAGGTGGCGGCCAGGGCGGCGCCGTTCTCCGGGTCGCCCCAGGTGGTGTCGGCGAGGATCTCGCTCACGCTCTGTGTCACGAGCGGGGCGGCCTCCACCGGCGCTTCTTCTTCCAGCGGCGCGGTGGTGGACTGGGCGTAGGCAACGGCGGCGGCCGTCAGGACGGCCAGTCCGGCGATGGCGAAGGCGCGGGCATGGCGCATTGCGGGGCTCCGGTAACACGGTGGCCAGGCGCGGCGCGCCCGGCAGGACGCCGGATTATCGTCGGCGCGCGCAAGCGCGGTCAAACCCGCGCCAGCCGTCGGGGCATGCGATCCTAGGGCGATGGCCAATCCCCTCGCCCGTGCCCGCTACCACCTCTCCGCCCATACCCCGGCGCAGCTGCCGCCCGATACGGGCCATGAGGTTGCCTTCGCCGGGCGCTCCAACGCCGGCAAGTCCAGCGCCCTCAACGCCCTGTGCCAGCAGAACGCGCTGGCACGGGTGTCGAAGACGCCCGGCCGCACCCAGCAGTTGGTGTTCTTCCAGATTGAACCGCACGCCGACCGCCACCTGGTGGACCTGCCCGGCTACGGCTACGCCAAGGTGCCCCGGGAGCTGCAGGCGCACTGGCAGGCCTTCATCGCCGGCTACTTCGAGTCGCGCCAGGCCCTGCGTGGGCTGGTGGTGGTGATGGACATCCGCCACCCGCTCAAGGACTACGATCGCCAGATGCTGGGCTACGCGGTCTCGCGCGGACTGCCGGCCCACGCGCTGCTGACCAAGGCCGACAAGCTTGGCCGCGGCGCCGCCGGCAATGCGCTGCAGGCGATGCGCAAGGAGCTGAAGGGTGAGTACGGCGATGGTGTAAGCGTGCAGACCTTTTCCGCGCTGCAGAAGACCGGCGTGGACGAGGCCCGGGCGGTCGTCTCGGGCTGGCTCGACCTGCCGGCGTAGGCGCGCGCAGCCGGCCCCGCGCATGCCGTGTTCCAGCGCCGGAACGCCGCGCGCTGGCCGGCACCGGTAAACTTGCGTGGCTGCGCCGCGCCCTGCGGCCGGCCTCCTTCTTCCCCGAGGCGGTTGCCCATGTCGAGTTCCACCCAGGCCGGCGACGCCGCGCCGATCACCCGCCGCGAGCAGCTGGTGGCGGTGCCGGAGTCTGGCGAGAAACCGCGCGCGGACTGGCGCATCGGCACCGAGCACGAGAAGTTCGGCTTCCAGCTGGAGGACCTGCGGCCGCCGCCGTTCGACGGCGAGCGCGGCATCGAGGCCGTGCTCAAGGGCCTGACCCGCTACGACTGGACCGAGGTGCAGGAGAACGGCCGCACCATCGCGCTCTCGCGCAACGGCGCCTCGGTGTCGCTGGAGCCGGCCGGCCAGCTGGAGCTTTCCGGCGCGCCGCTGGAGAACATCCACCAGACCTGCAGCGAGGTGGGCAACCACCTGTTCGAGCTCAAGACCGTGGCCGACGAGCTGAGGCTGGGCTTCCTGGGCATGGGCTTCCAGCCCAAGTGGACGCGGGCCGACATGCCGTGGATGCCGAAGGACCGCTACCGGATCATGCGTTCCTACATGCCGAAGGTGGGCGGCCTGGGCCTGGACATGATGACCCGCACC
>JAAYXJ010000146.1 GCA_012515985.1 Gammaproteobacteria bacterium | reverse complement strand
GGCCGCCGAACGGATGCCGTTGGCGTTGAAGCTGATGATGCGCATGCAGGACCGGAAAAGCGGACGGCGCGGAAAGGGTACCTCACCGCGCCGTCCTGCTCCCAGCCGCGTGGCCGGCCGCCTGCCGTCAGCGCTCCGGACGCGGCGTGTCGGGGGTGCTCGGCGGCAGGATCGGGTACACCACCTCCGGCTGGCGCCCGGTGAGCGTGCGCAGGAAGTCGGCGATCTTGCCGGCTTCCTCCTCGTTGATGTCCCGGCCCAGCTGGGCGGTGCCCATGATCGCCACTGCTTCTTCGAGGCTCCACACCTGGCCGGAGTGGAAATAGGGCGCGGTCAGCGCCACGTTGCGCAGCGGCGAGGCGCGGAACACGTACTCGTCGGTGGCGGTGGAGGTGACCTCGAAGCGTCCCTTGTCGCCCACCGGCAGGATCTCCGCGCCCGGGCGCTCCAGCACGCCGAACGGGAAGTAGCTCTGGCCGCCGAAGTTGACGCCGTTGTGGCACGAGGCGCAGCCGGTTTCGAAGAACAGCTGCAGGCCCTCGATCTCGTTGGCGGTCATCGCGCTGTCGTCGCCCTGGACCCAGCGGTCGAAGGGGGCATCAGGCGTGACCAGGGTGGTCTCGAAGGCCTCCAGGGCAATGGTCACGTCTTCGAAGGTGATGCCCTCCGATTCCGGGAACGCTTCGGCGAACAGCTCCACGTAGCGCGGGATGCTCGACAGCGTCTGGACCACCAGCTCCGGGGTGCTGTTCATCTCCACGCTGGCCTGCACCGGGCCGGCGGCCTGTTCGGCCAGGTCGGAGGCGCGGCCATCCCAGAACTGGGCGGCGTTGAACACGGCGTTGAAGACCGTGGGCGAGTTGCGCGGGCCGCGCTGCCAGCCGTGGCCGATCGACGCGGGCACGTTGTCGGCGCCGCCGGTGCCGATGCTGTGGCAGGTGTTGCAGGTGATCACGTGGCTGCGCGACAGGCGCGGCTCGAAGAACAACATCCGGCCCAGCTCCACCCGCTCCGGGGTCACCGTGCGGCCGCTGACCTCGGTGGGCGCCTCGGGGATCACGCCGAACAGCGAGGCCGCGGTCTGGCGCAGGTTGTCGTGCTCGCCGCCGGAAGCGCCCGCCACCTCGGGTGCGCTGGCCGGGGCAGATCCCGCGGGAGCAACGGCACCGTCGGCCGCCGCCGGGCCATCCCCGTCCATCGTGCCGGCGGGTGCGTGGATGCCCGCGTCCGCGGTGTCCTGCTGGGCACGCGTACTTTCATCCGCACCATCGTCGGCGGCGCATGCGGCCAGGCCCACCGCCATTGCACCCAGCGCCGCCGCCATCAAGCATGTCTTCCACCGATTGCCCATCGCTTTGCTCCTGATCGTCATATGTCCGATTCTCGCCGCCGGGGCCGCCCGCTGCATTGCGCATGATCAACCGCCTCCCCGGCTTCGCCGCGACCATACCGCGTGCCTGTCAAGGCGGTGCGCAGGCCGCGGCGCGGGCAGGTGCCGTAACATGCAGGGCCCTGCCCCACCGCCGCCTGCAATGACCGACCACCGTACCCGCTTCCTGCGCCTTGCGATCGAGGCACAGGCGCTGCGCTTTGGCGAATTCGTGCTCAAGTCCGGTCGCACCAGCCCCTACTTCTTCAATGCCGGGCGGTTCGACTCCGGCACCCTGCTCAGCGGCCTGGCAGCCTGTTACGCCGATGCCCTGGAGCAGGCGGGCACCGGCTTCGACATGTTGTTCGGCCCCGCCTACAAGGGCATCCCCCTGGCCACGGCGTTGGCATGCGAGTTCGCCCGCCGCGGGCGCGACCTGCCGGTGGCCTTCGACCGCAAGGAGGCCAAGGACCATGGCGAGGGCGGCAGCCTGATCGGCGCGCCGATGGCCGGCCGCCGGGTGCTGGTTGTGGACGACGTGATCACCGCCGGCACCGCGGTGCGCCATGCGCTGGCGCTCATCAGCCAGGCCGGCGGCACGCCGGCGGGAATCGTGATCGCCCTGGATCGCCAGGAGGTGGCCGACGATGCCGCGGTGCCCCGGCGCTCGGCGGCGCAGGCGGTGGCCCACGCCCATGGCCTGCCGGTGGTGGCGGTGGCCGGGCTGGACGACCTGCTTGCGTTCACCTCGGAAAACGCGAAACTGTCAGCTGAGCAGGCCCGTCTGCGGGCCTACCGCGAGCGTTACGGGGCCGGCTGAAGCGCTCACTCGACCGACCGGGGGGACGGGGGCAATGCTGAGGACCATCATCACGATCGCCTGCATCGGGCTGGCGCTGGCACCAGCCGACAGCTGGGCCCAGCGCGGCAACGAACGCCGCCTGTATTGCTGGGAGGAATCGGGGCGCAAGGTCTGCGGCGATGCCCTGCCCGCGTCGGCGGTTGACGCCGCCCGCACCGAGATCAGCGCCGCCACCGGCGCGGTGCGTTCACGCGTGGACCGGGCCCTGACCCCGGAGGAGCGCGCCGAAGCCGAGGCCCAGGCAAGGCGCGCGGCCGAGCAGGCCGAGGCCGAGGCCGCCGCACGCCGACGCGATATCGCCATGGTCGAGTCCTACTCCACCGAGGCCGACCTGGAGCGCGCCTACGACAACCGCATCATCCTGATCGACGAGTCGATCAAGACCTCGCGGATGGGGGTGGCCAACCTGCGCCTGAGCCTGTTGACCCAGCTGCGCCAGGCGGCCGAAGCCGAGCTGGACGGGCGCGCGGTGGGCAAGCCCCTGCTGCAGAACATCACCAGCCAGCACGCGGACCTGATGCGCCAGCAGGCCATCCTGCAGCAGCAGCTGCGCGAGCGCGAGGAAGTCGACGCCAGCCTGCAGGAGGCGCGCGAGCGCTACCGCAGCCTCACCCGCGCCGAGTAGGGCTGGCGGCGGCGTTCCGCCTACGCCTTGCGTACGAACTCCGACTTCAGCCCCATGGCGCCGATGCCGTCGACCTTGCAGTCGATGTCGTGGTCGCCCTCGACCAGGCGGATGTTGCGCACCTTGGTGCCGGCCTTCACCACGGTCGAGGATCCCTTGACCTTCAGGTCCTTGATGACGATGACGTCGTCGCCGTCCGCCAGCGGGTTGCCGTTGGCATCGCGCACGACTGCAGCAGCTTCGGCCTCGGCGGCGGCGGCGGCCGCTTCCTGCGGCGACCATTCGTGGCCGCACTCGGGGCAGACCAGCAGGTTGCGGTCCTCGTAGGCGTAGCTGGAGCCGCACTGCGGGCACGGGGGAAGGGCGCTCATGCTGGTCCTCGATCGATGGGATGCCGCCATTGTCCCATCCCAGTGGCGATCAATCCGGGTCCGGCGGCGGCAGCTCCTCGCGCACGCGCAGGAAGCGCGGGAAGCGCGGCACCCCGCCGCCGGTGAGGCCGTTGAAGCGATAGGTGACCCAGGTGCCCACCGCCGGCGGGCGGGCGCGCAGGGCGTCGGTCAGGCCGCTGCCGATGCGGAACCGCAGGCCGTCCGGACGCTCCACCACCAGCGCGCCGGTCATCCCGGCGTACTTGCCGCGTCCCGCCGTGTAGCCAACCACCCGCGCTTCCGCGTCGTCGAACGGCTTGAGCTTGAGCAGCTGGTCCGAGCGCCCGACACGGTAGCGGGCGTGGCGGTGCTGCAGCATCAGCCCCTCGCCACCGGCAGCGACCACGGCGCGCAGGCGCGCCTCAAGTGCGCCCGAGTCGGCGACCCGGTGCTGCTCCACCGGCCGAAGCCATGCCACCCCGGCGGCTGCCAGCAGGGTGCGCATCGCCGCCACGCGCTGCTCGAAGGGCCCGCGGTGCGCGGGCAGGTCGAACACCATGAACCGCATCTCGCGCCAGCCGGGGTGCGCGCCGCCGGACGTCCGCACGATGCCGCTGGCCTCCTCGAACCGGCCGCGCCCGAGCCACAGCTCGCCATCCAAGGGCTGGTCCGGCCAGCCGGCGGTGAACCATTCCGGGGCCTGGATCCTGTTGCCGGCGCGGGTGTACAGCGCGCGGCCATCCCAGTGCCCGCGCACGCCGTCGAGCTTTTCGCTCACCAGCCAATCGGCCACCTCGATGCCGTCATGATGGCCCGTGGCCAGCATGAGCCGCGGCGGCGTGGCGAAGGCAGGCGCGAGGAGCAGCGCCGCCAGCAAGGCAATGAGGATCCGCATGACCCGTCCCTGGGCGATGGCTGGACGCGCAGCATCACCCGCCAGGCTGGGCCGCGGCCATCGGCCGGACGCGTGACAGCGGGTAGGAAAACCCCGCTGCCGCAGGCTCAGAACGGCAGTTCGAGCTCCGGATCGATGGCGTGGATCTGCTCGCGGAACACGCGCTGGATCCGCTCCAGCGCGGCTTGGTCGTCGGCGTCGAAGCGCAGCACCAGCACCGGGGTGGTGTTGGAGGCACGCACCAGGCCCCAGCCGTCGTCCCAGTCCGCGCGCACGCCATCGATGGTGGAAAGGCGCGCGCCGTCCAGCTGCGCGCCGGCCTGGAAGCGCTCGATGAACGCATGCGGGTCGCCGCCCGGGGCCGGCACCTTGATCTCCGGCGTGGCCACGCCGGTGGGCAGGGCCGAAAGGACCTGCGTGGGAGACTCGTCGCTCGCGGCCAGGATTTCCAGCAGCCGGGCGGCCGAGTAGATGCCGTCGTCGAAGCCGTACCAGCGCTCGGCGAAGAAGAAGTGGCCGCTCATCTCGCCGGCCAGCTCGGCCTCCACCTCGCGCATCTTGGCCTTGATCAGCGAATGGCCCGTCTTCCACATCAGCGGGCTGCCGCCGTGGCGCAGGATGTGCCCGGGCAGGCGGCCGGTGCACTTGACGTCATAGACGATCACCGCGCCCGGGTTGCGCTCGAGCACGTCGGCGGCGAACAGCATCAGCAGGCGGTCGGGGAAGATGTTCTCGCCGTCCTTCGTCACCACGCCCAGGCGATCGCCGTCGCCGTCGAAGGCCAGGCCCAGGTCCGCGTCCAGGCGCTGGACCATGTTGATGAGGTCCTCGAGGTTCTCCGGCTCGCTGGGGTCGGGATGGTGGTTGGGGAATTCGCCGTCGATCTCGCAGTACAGCGGTACCACCTCGGCGCCGATCGCCTCCAGCACCCGCGGGCCGATCTCGCCGGCCACGCCGTTGCCGGCGTCCACCACCACTTTCAGCGGCCGCTCGATCTGCACGTCGTTGGCAATGCGCTCCACGTAGTCGTCGCCGATGTCACGCTCGCTCAGGCCGCCGGGCGCATCGGCGGTGTACAGGCGGCCTTCGGCGATGCGCGCGTGCAGGTCGGTGATGGCATCGCCCGAGAGCGTCTCGCCGCCAACGACGATCTTGAAGCCGTTGTAATCGGGCGGGTTGTGGCTGCCGGTGACCGACACGCAGCAGCCCGTGCGCAGGTGGAAGGCACCGAAGTACACCACCGGGGTGGGCGCCATGCCGATGTCGATGACGTTGCGCCCGGCCTTGCGCAGCCCCGCGGTCAGGCCCGCCACCATGTCCGGCCCGGACAGGCGGCCGTCGCGGCCGATGACGATGTCGGCCAGGTCCTGCTCGCGCATCAGCGAGCCGATGGCATGGCCGATCAGCTCCGCCACGCCGGTATCCAGCGACTGCCCGACCACGCCGCGGATGTCATAGGCGCGGAAGATGCCGGGATCGATCTTGACCGCGGGCGCCTTCGTCTCGGCCATCGCGGGCGCGGGCCCGGCGGGGCCGGGCTCGGCCTCCAGCGCCTGGCTCAGGGTTGGTGCCTTGTCTTCCACCACTTCCTCCGTTTGCATCAGCTTGGGCAGCACGCGCCAGCACACCCAGGCCGCGAACAGCAGCCCCAGCGCGGCCATCAGCGGGGCCAGCCCGCGCAGCCCGAAAGGGGCACCGGGCGCGGCGGGCACCGCGGCCACCACGCGCAGGCCGGTGCCGGGCACCGGCGCCGACATGCGCTCGGCGGCCTCGACATGGTCGGCGTTGCCACGTGCAAGCAGGGTGACCCCGCCCTGGCGCAGTGCGAGATACATCTGCGAAGGGTCGATGGGCGCCTGCTCCACTGCCAGGGTGGCGCGCGAGGCCGGCAGCCTCACGAACGCCGCGCCCACCAGCGCGCCGCCTTCGCGCGCCGGCGCCGCCAGCGCAAGGCGCGGCGCATCGTCCTCGCGGATCACCCAGGCCACCGGCGCGTCTTCAACCAGCGCCGCCTCCAGCACCGCGGCGCGGCCGAAGCCGTTTTCGCCAAGGCCGGCGTAGACGCTCTCAAGGTCCGGCCCGTACACCGCGACCTCCTCGAGGTTGGGCCAGTCCGCGGCCAGCGCGGCCGATGCACGCTCCAGGTCGCCGGCCGCCAGTGCCGCGCGCACCGGCGCGGAATCCAGGCGCTCGGCGAGCCGTTCCAGCTCGTTGCCGATGCTTCGCGCGGTGCCCTGCACGGCGCCGTCGCGCGCCTGCTCCACCGCGCTGCGGCGGCTTTCATCCTGCAGCTGCTGCCAGCCGCTCCAGGCCAGCCACGCGGCCAGCAGCACCAGCACCACGGCCAGCAGCGGCATCGCGGGCCGCGCCTGCGCGAGCGCCTGCCGCATCCCGTCTCCCCGTTTCGCGTCCATGTCTTCCTCCCTCCCCCCAGGGTCAGCTGCGCCCGGTATGGCCGAACCCCCCGGCCCCGCGCGCGCTCTCGGCAAAAGTATCCACTACTTCAAGGCGTGCCCGCACGACCGGCAGCAGCACCAGCTGGGCGATGCGATCTCCCGGCTCCACGGTGTATGCGTCCGCGCCACGGTTCCAGGCGCTGATCATCAGCGGACCCTGGTAGTCCGCGTCGATCAGGCCGGTGCCGTTGCCAAGCACGATCCCGTGCCTGTGGCCCAGCCCCGAGCGCGGCAGCACCACGGCGCACAGGCCCGGATCGGCGATGTGGATGGCCAGGCCGGACGGGATGAGCGCGGCGTCCCCCGGCTCCAGCAGCAGCGGTGCATCGAGCGCGGCGCGCAGGTCCAGGCCGGCGCTGGCCGCGGTGGCATAGCCGGGCAGCGGCCATTGGCTTTCAAAGCGCGGATCAAGGATCTTGACCTGCAGGGCGTGATGCATGCGGCAGGGTCCTATGCCAGGCGAAGGGATACCAGGTCCAGCAGCTCGCCTGCCAGCCTGGTCTTGGGACCGGGACCGAGTTCGCGCGCGCCCCCGGGCCAGTACACCGACAGCGCATTGTCATCGCTTTCGAACCCGCTGCCGGCCACGCCCACGCGGTTGGCGGCAATCATGTCCAGGCCCTTGGCTTCCAGCTTGCCGCGGGCATTGCGCCCGACGTCCGAGGTCTCGGCGGCGAATCCCACCACCAGGCGCGGTCGCTGCCCATGGGCAGCGACCTCGGCCAGGATGTCGACGGTGGGCACCAGCTCAAGCGTCATCGCGCCCGCGCCCTTCTTGATCTTCTGCTCCGCGGTGTCCGCGGGGGTGTAGTCGGCGACGGCGGCGGCGGAGATGTACACGTCCACCGGCAGCCGCGCCAGCACCGCCTCGCGCATCTGCGCGGCCGAGCGCACGTCCACCCGCTCCACGCCGGCGGGCGTTGCCAGCGACACCGGGCCCGCGACCAGCACCACGCTGGCGCCGCGCGCGGCGGCCGCTTCGGCGATGGCAAACCCCATCTTGCCGCTGCTGCGGTTGCCGATGAAGCGCACCGGATCGATGTCTTCATAGGTGGGTCCGGCGGTGACCAGCACCCGCCGGTTGGCCAGCGCCCCGCTCACCGGCCCAGCGCCGCGATGATGTCGGCGGTTTCCGCCAGCCGGCCCGGCCCGGATTCGCCCTCGGCCAGCGGGCCATCGTCCGGACCCACCACCTGCACGCCCCGCGCGCCCAGGATGGCCACGTTGGCGCGGGTGGCGGGATGGCGCCACATGCGGTGGTTCATCGCCGGGGCGATGGTCAGCGGCGCTTCGCTGGCCAGGCACAGGGTGGTGACCAGGTCGTCCGCGAAGCCATGGGCCAGGCGCGCGATCAGGTTCGCGGTGGCCGGCGCGACGACGATGCGGTCGGCCCAGGCCGCCAGTTCGAGGTGGCCCATGGCGGCCTCGGCGGCCGGATCCCACAGCGACGTGCGCACGGACTCGGCCGACAGCGCCTGGAAGCTGGCGGCGCTGACGAAGCGCTGCGCGTTTTCAGTCATCGCCACCCGCACGGTGGCGCCGGCATCGCGGAACCGGCGCACGAGTTCACAGGCCTTGTAGGCGGCGATCCCGCCGCCCACGCACACCAGGATGCGCTTGTCCTGCAGGTTGCTGGCGGGCTGCTGCATCGCTTCGGAATTGTCCTACGGCGGATCCGTCCCACAGCTTACCCGAAGCCGCGGCCTTGCCCGGCTGCACCGGTGCCGCCGGATCGGCGTCAATGGTGGCGACGGAACGCGGCCGCCCGTCTCCAACGGCCACGGTTCTCCCCTGACCTCACCGGCCTGGCCGCCGGGCGGCCGCCGACCGTCCCCCACACCTGCGAAGGACTGCAAGCGTGCGCATCCGTGACTGGCCCAGCGGCGAACGTCCGCGTGAAAAACTCTTTGCCCGCGGCCCGGGCATCCTCTCCGACGCCGAACTGCTGGCGATCTTCCTGGGCTCGGGCAACCGCGGCCAGGACGCGGTCACCAGCGCGCGCCAGCTGCTGGTCGAGCACGGCCCGCTGCGCGCGCTGCTCGAGCGCGGTCCGGCGGAGCTGGCCAAGCTCCCCGGGCTCGGGCCGGCGCGCGCCTCGCGGCTGGCTTCCGCGCTGGAGCTCTGCAACCGCTACCTGGCTGCAGGGCTTGAACGCGGCGAGGCGCTCACCGACCCCAAGGCCGCGGGCACGTATTTCGCCCAGCGCCTGCGCAGGCACCCGCACGAAGTCTTCGCCGCGCTGTTCCTGGACACCCGCCACCGCGCGCTGGCATTCGAGGAGCTGTTCCGCGGCACCATCGACGGGGCCGAGGTGCATCCGCGCGAAGTGGTCCGGCGCGCACTCAAGCACAACGCGGCCGCGATCATCGTCGGCCACAACCATCCGAGCGGCTGCAGCGAGCCCTCCGCGGCCGACCGCGCCGTCACCGCCCAGCTCAAGCAGGCGCTGGCGCTGGTGGACGTGCGCCTGCTCGACCACTTCGTGGTGGGCGACGGCGCGCCGGTGTCGCTGGCGATGCGCGGCTGGGTGTGAGCGGCGCCCGCGGCAGCCGGCCAGGGGATGCACCGGCACGCGCCGGCGCCCGGCCCGTGGCGGCCCTCGGATACAATGTGCGGGCCCTTCGGGACCCCCTGGATATCCGTGAAAACCACCCTCCGCGGCCTGGTCGTACAGGCCATCCACGCCCTGCGCGATGCCGGCACACTGCCTGCCGATGCCGCCATTCCCGATTTCGTCATCGAGCGGCCGCGTGATCGCAGCCATGGCGACTTTTCCACCAACGCGGCGATGCTGCTGGTCAAGGCCGCCAACCAGGCCGGCGCGCGGACCAATCCCCGCGCGTTGGCGCAGGCGCTTGTCGAGGCGCTGCCGGCCAGCGAGCTGATCGCCGCCACCGACATCGCCGGGCCCGGGTTCATCAACTTCCGCCTCACCGCCGGGGCCTGGCAGGAGCAGCTGCGACTGGTCCATGCGCAGGGCGACGCTTATGGCCGCAATGACAACGGCGGCGGGCGCGTCGCCGGGGTGGAGTACGTGTCCGCCAATCCCACCGGCCCGCTGCACGTGGGCCACGGCCGCGCCGCGGTCATCGGCGACTGCATCTCCCGGGTGCTGGCGGCCAACGGCTGGGAGGTGAAGCGCGAGTTCTACTACAACGACGCCGGGGTGCAGATCGACAACCTGGCCCGTTCGGTCCAGGCCCGGGCCCGCGGGATCGGGCCGGACGATGCGGGCTGGCCGGACGAGGGCTATCGCGGCGATTACATCGCCGACGTGGCGCGCGCATTCCTGGACAAGGCCACGGTGGAGGTGGAGGGCCAGGCGGTGACCGCCAGCGGCGACGCCGACGACCTGGACGACATCCGCCGCTTCGCGGTGGCCTTCCTGCGCAACGAGCAGAACCAGGACCTGGCCGCGTTCGGGGTGTCCTTCGACGTGTATTTCCTGGAGTCCTCGCTGTACGCGGACGGCAAGGTCGAGCAGACGGTGCGCCGGTTGGTGGAGGCCGGCCACGCGTATGAGGAAGGCGGCGCGCTGTGGCTGCGCACCACCGACTTCGGCGACGACAAGGACCGGGTGATGCGCAAGTCCGACGGCACCTACACCTACTTCGTGCCGGACGTGGCGTACCACCTGAGCAAGTGGGAGCGCGGCTACGAACGCGCGATCACCGAGCTGGGCGCCGACCACCACGGCTCGCTGGCGCGGGTGAAGGCCGGGCTGCAGGCGCTGGATGCCGGGATCCCGCAGGACTATCCCGAGTACGTGCTGCACCAGATGGTCACGGTGATGCGCGGCGGCGAGGAGGTGAAGCTGTCCAAGCGCGCCGGCAGCTACCTGACCCTGCGCGACCTGATCGAGGAAGCCGGCCGCGACGCCACCCGCTGGTTCCTGGTGGCGCGCAACCCCAATTCGCAGCTGGTGTTCGACATCGACCTGGC
>JAAYXJ010000145.1 GCA_012515985.1 Gammaproteobacteria bacterium | reverse complement strand
GGCGGGCGACCGCGCGCCGGTGCTGCCGGTGCCGATGATGAACATCATCAACGGCGGCGCCCACGCCGACAACAACGTCGACTTCCAGGAATTCATGATCCTGCCGGTGGGCTTTGACTCGTTCGCGGAGTCGCTGCGCGCGGGCACCGAGATCTTCCACGCGCTCAAATCCGTGCTGAAGGGCCATGGCCTGAGCACCGCGGTCGGCGACGAGGGCGGCTTCGCGCCGGACCTGCGCAGCAACGTCGAGGCGCTGGATACAATCCTGGAAGCCATCGGCAAGGCGGGCTACAGCGCCGGCGACGACGTGCTGCTGGGGCTGGACGTTGCCTCCAGCGAGTTCTTCGAGAACGGCAAGTACCAGCTGGTGGGCGAGGGCAAGCGCCTGACCGGCGAGCAGTTCGTGGATTTCCTCGCCGACTGGTGCCAGCAGTACCCGATCATCACCATCGAGGACGGCATGGACGAGGGCGACTGGGACGGATGGAAGCAGCTGACCGAACGCCTGGGCGACAAGGTCCAGCTCGTGGGCGACGACCTGTTCGTGACCAACCCCCGGATCTTCCGTGAGGGCATCGATTCGGGTACGGCCAACGCCATCCTGATCAAGGTCAACCAGATCGGGACCCTCACCGAGACCCTGGAAGCGATCGCGATGGCCGATGCGGCCAAATACGCCGCGGTCGTCTCGCACCGCTCGGGCGAGACCGAGGACACCACGATCTCCGACATCGCCGTGGCCACCACTGCCACCCAGATCAAGACCGGCTCGCTGTGCCGCAGCGACCGCGTGGCCAAGTACAACCAGCTGCTTCGCATCGAGGAAGCGCTGGGCGGGCAGGCCCGCTACGCGGGTCGCGACGCGTTCGTGTCGCTGCCCAGGTAGGGCCGGGCCACCGTGCGCGCCCTGTGGATGGTGCTGGTGGTGCTGGTGCTGCTGCTGGGCTGGCTGCAGTACCGGCTGTGGTTCGGCACCGCTGGCGCGGGGCAGGTGGCCCAGCTCAAGGACCAGGTGGCGCAGCAGGCGCACCAGAACGACGGGCTGCGCGAACGCAACGCAGCGCTGGCCGCGGAGGTAGCCGACCTGAAGTCGCCCACCGGCGAGGCGGCGGTGGAGGAGCGGGCGCGCAGCGAGCTGGGGATGATCCGGCCGGGGGAAACCTTCTACCGGGTGGTGGAGGGTGCGCCGGTGCGGCGCGCGCCGCCTGCGCCGGCGGATGCCGGTGACCGGGAGCCTGCGCGATGATCTGGGCGGTGGTGCCGGCCGCGGGGCAGGGCAGCCGCTTTGGCGGGGAGGTCCCCAAGCAGTATCTGGAGGCGGCCGGTGAGCCGCTGCTGGGCCACACGCTGCGCGCGCTGCTGTCGCACCCGGGCATCGCCGGGGCGGTGGTGGTGCTGGCGCCCGCGGACCGGCATTGGCCGGGGTGGACGGAGCGCGAGGGGAAGCCGGTGGTGACCTGCGTGGGCGGGGAGTCGCGGGCGGATTCGGTGCTGGCGGGGCTGCAGGCGCTGCCGGAGAGCGTGCGGGCGGATGATTTCGTGCTGGTGCACGATGCTGCGCGTCCGAACCTGGATCCCGGGGACCTGGCGCAGCTGCTGGAGCGGGGGCGTTCGGATCTGGTGGGGGCGATCCTGGCGGCGCCGGTGCGCGATACGCTGAAGCGGGCTGGCGACGATGGCGGGATCGATGGCACGGAGCCGAGGGAGCGGCTGTGGCGGGCGCTGACGCCGCAGTTGTTCCGGCGGCTGCAGCTGGGGCGGGCGCTGGAGGCGGCGCGCGAGGCGGGGGTTGCGGTCACGGATGAGTCGATGGCGATGGAGCGCAAGGGGGCGCGGCCGCTGCTGATCGAGGGGCGCGAGGACAACATCAAGATCACCACGCGGGCGGATCTGGCTTATTTCGAGTTTCTGCTGGCGCGGCGATAAGAGCTGGGCTTGCGGGCCTTCGATTGGAGTGCGCGGGAGGCTGATGGGCCCCGCCGCGGCCGGGAGGCCTTTTCGCTTCATGTCCCCCGGCCTCCGCCTGCGGCTGCGGCCTCCTCCTTTACTTACGCGAAAAGGCCTCCCGGCCACGGCGGGGCTCGGCTTGCGGCGCCTTGGGCTGCCGGAGAATTGCGCAGGTATGCGCGGGCGCGCTTGCGCGCTCTTGCAAGCCATGGGTTGGCGGTAGGATTGCGGGATGACTGAGAACATTCCATTTCGTGTCGGGCAGGGCTTTGATGTGCATGCCCTGGGCGAGGGCGACCATGTGGTGATTGGCGGGGTGCGGATCCCGCATGGGCGCGGCTTCGTGGCGCACAGCGACGGGGACGTGGCGCTGCATGCGCTGTGCGATGCGATGCTCGGGGCACTGGCGCTGGGGGATATCGGGACGCATTTCCCGCCCAGCGATGCGCGCTGGAAGGATGCGGACAGCCGGATGTTCGTGCGCCACTGCCGGGCGCTGGCCGAAGGCCGCGGTTGGCGGCTGGGGAATGCGGATATCACGATCGTGTGCGAGCAGCCGAAGATCGGGCCGCATGCGGGTCAGATGCGGGAGCTGATCGCGGCTGATCTCCAGGTGGATGTCGGCGTGATCAGCGTGAAGGCGACCACCAACGAGCGATTGGGGCACTTGGGGCGCGGGGAGGGCATTGCCGCGCACGCGGTGTGCCTGCTGGTCCGCGGGTGAGCGATCGCGGGGGCGGCGCGGGGGCGCAGCAGCCGCGGGCGTGGGGCGGGCCGGTGCTGGAAGCGGTGATGCGCAGCGCCCCGGAGGATTTTTTCGTCGAGGAACTGGACGGGTTCGAGGCGAGCGGGAGCGGGGAGCACCTGCTGCTGAGGGTCGAGAAGCGGTGCCTGAATACCGTCGAGGCGGCGCGCCGGATTGCGCGCTGGGCGGGCGTGGGCGAACAGGCGGTGGGGTATGCGGGCCTGAAGGACCGGCATGCGGTGACGCGCCAGCGCTTCAGCGTGCACCTGCCGGGGCGCGAGGCGCCGTCCCTGGAGGGGCTGGAAGACGCGGGGCTGCGGGTGCTGGACCACGCGCGGCATGTGCGGAAGCTGCCGCGCGGGGCCCTGGCGGGGAACCGGTTCGGGCTGGTGCTGCGGGAGGTCCGTGGCGGACGTGCCGGGATCGAGGCGCGTCTGGGACAGATCGCCGCGGCGGGCGTGCCGAACTGGTTCGGGGCGCAGCGGTTCGGGCGTGACGGGGGCAACGTGGCCGCGGCGCTGGCATTGTTCGCGGGTCGGCGGGTGGGACGCGCCCAGCGGGGCCTGCTGCTGTCCGCGGCGCGGTCGGCGCTGTTCAACCGTGTGCTTGAAGAACGCGTCCGGGGCGGCAGCTGGAACCTGGGCATGGATGGGGAAGTCTGGATCCTGGACGGAAGCCGCAGCGTGTTCGGTCCCGAGCCATGGACCGGGGAGCTGGCGCAGCGGCTTGCCGGATTCGACATCCATCCCAGCGCGCCCCTGTGGGGGCGCGGCGAGTTGCGCAGCGGGGGCGCGGCGCGGTCGCTGGAGCTGGGGGCGCTGGAAGGGTCCGAGTCCATGGCGCTGCGGGCGGGGCTGGAAATGGCCGGCCTGCGGCAGGAACGGCGCGCGACGCGGGTGCGCCCGGGAGCCCTGGAGTGGGAATGGCCGGCGGACAATGTCCTGGAGCTTCGGTTCACCCTGCCGCCCGGCAGCTATGCGACGGCCGTCTTGGCAGAAATTGGAGTGGTGCGGGATGCCGTCCGTCAGTAAATCCTGCCGCCTGTCGGATATTCGGGTGCATTTCTGTCGGGATCGCGCCACCGGCGTATACGTGGAAGCGGGCGTCGGCAATGGCGCCGGCGCCCTTCCAATGCACGGGAGGGCCCGTCATGAACACACTGCTTCGTTGCTGCGTGGCCGCCGCCACGGTCGCGGGCCTGGCTGCCTGCGCCCACTCCGGGACCATGGGCTACCAGTCCGCCGCGGTCGAGCCGTCGTCCGAATTCCAGCACGATGGCGAGTACATCCAGGCGGTCGAATACACCGCCCGCCATCGGGGAGTCGAGGTGCACTGGGTGAATCCGCCGCTCAAGCGGCTGGTCGCCACGGCCGACGACATCGACTGACCAGGTCCGCGGCGACCGGGTCAGCGGCGGCCCCCACCGTCGCTAGCGAGGTCGCAGCAGGACCAGCACCGCCCCCGTGCCGCCCTGGGCCGGGGGCGCGGAGTGGAACGCCAGCACGTCGGCGCGCTGGCGCAGGAGCCGGTCGACCATGTTCTTCAGCACCGGCGCGCCGTCGGCGTGCAGCCCCTTGCCGTGCACGATGCGCACGCAGCCCAGCCCGTTTTCCCTGGACTCGGCGAGGAACCGGCGCAGCATGTCCTCGGCCTGGCGCAGGGGCGCATGATGCAGGTCCAGGTCGTCCTGCACCGCATAGTGCCCGCGCGCCAGGCGCCTGAGCATGCGCGGGCTGATGTCGTCGCGGCGGTGGCGCATGCTGTCGCCGGCCTCCAGCGGCCCGGAGTCGAGCAGCCTTTCGAATTCGCTCCGCGCCTGGCGGTGGTCGCGCTCTGCCATCGTCGGCCGGGGCGCCGGGCGCGGGGCGCGCGGCGCCGCCGGGGCCTCGGGCAGCCGACGCACCGGCCCGATCGCATCGCGGAACAGGGCCGCGTCGTCGTCCCCGGGATCGCCGTTGTCACGTCCGCCGACCATGGTCATCAGGGTACTCCAGCCGCGGCCAGAGCCGGGTGTGCATCCGCTATCATGTGGCCCGGTTCATCACATGGGACGGCGCGGAAAACGGCATGCGGATACTGGTCAGCAACGACGACGGCGTGGATGCGCCGGGCATCCGGATCCTCGCCGACGGACTGCGCAGTGCCGGCCATGAAGTCCTGATCGTCGCGCCCGACCGCGACCGTTCGGGCGCCAGCAATTCCCTCACCCTGGACATGCCGCTTCGCGTCGCGCAGGTCGAGGAGGGCGTGTGGCGCGTCCATGGCACGCCCACCGACTCGGTGCACGTGGCGATCGCCGGGATGCTGGACCGCGAACCCGACATCGTGGTGTCGGGGATCAACAACGCCGCCAACATGGGCGACGACGTGATCTACTCCGGCACCGTGGCTGCGGCCATGGAGGGCCGGTTCCTGGGCCTGCCCGCGGTGGCGATGTCGCTGGTCACCGCCGACCACGTCGGCAGGCACTACGGCACCGCGGCGCGCGCCGCGGTGGAGATCGTCGAGCGGCTCAAGGCCGACCCGCTGCCCGCGGACACCATCCTCAATGTCAACGTCCCGGATATCCCCTGGAGCGACGTCAAGGGCTTCGAGGTCACCCGCCTGGGCAACCGCCACCGCTCGGAAGCATGCGTGCCGCTGGAGGATCCGCGCGGCCGCCAATGGTGGTGGATCGGGCCCGCCGGTCCGGAACAGGACGCCGGGCCCGGCACCGATTTCCATGCCGTGCGCACGGGCAACATCTCGATCACGCCAATCCTGGTCGACCTCACCCGCTACCAGGCGCTCGAGCAGGTCAGCACCTGGGTGGAAGGCCTCGCCGCCGAGCTGCGGGAGAACGGGGAATGATGGCGCCGCGCCTGCGCCTGCAGCCCGAGGCCATCGGGGTGGGCATGACCTCCCAGCGCGTGCGCGACCGCCTGGTGGAACGGTTGCGCGAAGCCGGCATCGCCAACGAGCGGGTGCTCAATGTCATGCGGGTGTTGCCGCGGCACCTGTTCGTGGATGAAGCCCTGGCCACGCGCGCCTATGAGGACACTGCGCTGCCGATCGGCCACGGGCAGACCATTTCGCAGCCCTGGGTGGTTGCCAAGATGACCGAGGAGGCGCTGGCGCACGGGATGCCTGCCACGGCGCTGGAGATCGGCACCGGCTCGGGATACCAGGCGGCTGTATTGGCTTCGCTGGGCATCCAGGTGTTCACCGTCGAGCGCATCGGCGAGCTGCTGCGGGTGGCGCGCAAGCGCTTCCGTTCGCTCGGGCTCAACGTGCGCAGCCGCCACGACGACGGCCGCGTCGGCTGGCCGGAGCACGCGCCGTTCGATGCCATCCTCGTGACCGCCGGCGCCCCCGAGCTGGTGGACTCGCTCACCGCCCAGCTGGCGCCGGGCGGGGTGCTCGTGGCGCCGGTCGGGGATGCCAGCAGTCAGGTGCTGGTCAAATTGCGCAAACGCGACGATGGCACCATCGAACGCACCGAAATAGCGCCGGTGGTGTTCGTGCCGCTGCTTCCCGGGGTGATCGACTGATGCGCCAGTTGCGCGTTGCCATCATGCTCATGGCCGTGGCGCTGCTCCTGGCTGGATGCGGTTCCAGCAGGGTGGTGCGCGAGGCCGGCACGCCGCAGGCGGGCCAGTCCACGCCCCGGCCCGGGCAGACGGTGACGGTCAGGCGCGGCGACACCGTGTACCGCCTGGCGGTCAACAACGGCATCAGCCCGCTCGACCTGGCCACCTGGAACAACATCGCCCCGCCCTACACGATCTATCCGGGACAGAAACTGCGCCTGTATCCGTCCGGGGGCCAGGCCGCCACGCCGCCGCGCACGGCGTCGACCCCGCCCCGTTCCGGCCCTTCGCGGTCGACGTCCGCGACGCGCCAGGGGACGCCGTCCAGCACCCCGCAGCAGGGCCAGCCGCCCGCGCGCAGCAGCGTGGCCTGGCGATGGCCGGCCGACGGGCAGCTGGTGAACCGGTTCGCTGCCGGCGACCCGACCCGCCAGGGCATCGGCATCGCGGGCAGCAGCGGCCAGCCGGTCCTGGCCGCGGGCGACGGCGTGGTGGTGTATTCGGGCTCGGGCCTGGTGGGCTATGGCGAACTGATCATCGTCAAGCACGATGACGAGTGGCTTTCGGCCTACGGCCACAACCGCTCACGCCTGGTCAACGAGGGCGAGCGCGTGCGCGCCGGCCAGCAGATCGCCGAGATGGGGCGCACCGGGGCGGCGCGCGACATGCTGCATTTCGAGATCCGCCACAACGGTCGGCCGGTCGACCCGCTGTCCTACCTGCCGCGCCGCTGACGCGGCCTGCCTCATTCCCCCGCGAGGATGAAGGCCGCCACCACGCGCCGGCCTTCCCCGGCCAGCACATGGTAGGTGCGCGCGGCGGAATCGTTGGTCATGCTCTCCAGCGCGATGCCGCGCGAGAGGGTGGCGGCCATCACCTCGGCCGGGGGGAACACCTGCCGGCCGCCGGTGCCCAGCAGTACCAGCTCGGGTTCAAGGTCGAGGATCGCTTGCAGGTCGCCTGCCTGCAGTCCGGCGGCATCGCGCACCGGCCAGTCCTCGACCAGGGCATGCGGGGAAATCACGAAGCTGCGGGTGATCCGGCGCTCGTTCACCAGGGCCGAACTGCCGTCGGCGCCGCGCAGGAAGAATTCGTAGTCAGGTTTGTCGAGATGGAGTTCCATTGGAAGCGTGGGGGGGTATGGTCGGCTCCTTGTCAGGGCCTGGGCAGGACGATCTGGCGCTTTCCGGTGGATGGCCGGTAAAGCACCGCGACGTTGCCTATCCGCTGCACCAGCGAAGCGCCGCTGCGCTCGGCGAGCTCGGCGACGATGCCGTCGCGCTCGTCCCGGTCGGCGGCGGCGATCTTCACCTTGACCAGCTCGTGGTGTTCGAGCGCGCCGTCCAGTTCGGCCAGCACCGGGGCCGTCAACCCTTTCCCGCCTACCTGCAGGATGGCTTTCAGATCATGTGCCTGGCCGCGGAGGAATCGGATCTGGGCGGCAGTCAGGGCGGCTGGCATACGGTCAGGGGGCAGCGGGCAAGGACCGGCAGGTTATCATGACCGCGGGCGATTCCCGCCCACGCTCCGCGACTCCCCCATGGCCCGCAGCAAGAGCAGCCAGCGCTGGCTGAAGGAACATTTTTCCGATCCGTTCGTGAAACGGGCGCAGGCCGAGGGCATGCGTTCGCGCGCCGTGTACAAACTCGAGGAGTTGGTGGCCCGCGACCGGCTGCTGAAACCCGGCATGACGGTGGTCGACCTGGGCGCCGCGCCGGGCGGCTGGTCGCAGTGGCTTCGCCAGGAACTGGACCGTCTAGACCCGGAGCGCCCGGGCCGGGTGATCGCGCTGGACATCCTGGAAATGCCGCCGCTTGCGGGGGTGGAGTTCCTTCAGGGGGATTTCAGGGAAGATGCGGTCTTATCGGCGCTTGAGACGGCGCTGGACGGGAAGCCGGTGGACCTTGTTTTGTCCGACATGGCCCCCAACAAGAGTGGCATGGGCGCGGTGGACCAGCCCCGGTCGATGTACCTGGCCGAACTGGCCATGGATTTCGCCGACCAGCATCTGAGGCCGGGCGGCGCTTTCCTGATCAAGCTGTTCCACGGCGTGGGCTTCGACGAGTACGTCCGTGAACTGCGGCGGCGCTACGACAGGGTCGTCATCCGCAAGCCGTCGGCGTCGCGCCAGCGCTCGCGGGAAGTCTATGCGCTTGCACAGGGCAAGCGCACCCATATCAAGTAGCATGGCGCCGTTGCGCACTGGAATGAACTGAATGAACGATCTGGTCAAGAATCTGCTGCTCTGGGTGGTCGTCGCCATCGTGCTGATGATGGTGTTCCAGAGCTTCAGCCCGAACACCGCCGGCCCGCAGGAGGTCCAGTATTCGCAGTTCATGGAGGAGGTGCGAAACAACCGGATCCGCCGGGTGGACATCGCGGAGGACGAGCGCACGATCTCGTTCGAGCGCACCGACGGTGCACGCGGCACCGTGATCGCGCCGCGGCGCGACGAACGCATGATCGACGACCTGATGAACCACGGCGTGGACATCAAGCAGGCGCCCCCGTCCACCGGTCCATCGCTGGCCTACATCCTGATCAACTTCCTGCCGGTCCTGCTGATCATCGGCTTCTTCTTCTTCATGATGCGGCAGATGCAGCAGGGCGGCGGCAAGGGCGCCATGAGCTTCGGCCGCTCCCGCGCCAAGCTGCTCAACGAGGAGCAGACCAAGGTCACGTTCAACGACGTGGCCGGCTGTGACGAGGCCAAGGAAGAGGTGTCGGAGCTGGTCGAGTTCCTGCGCGATCCCTCGCGGTTCCAGAAGCTGGGCGGCAAGATCCCGCGCGGCGTGCTGATGGTGGGCCCGCCCGGCACCGGCAAGACGCTGCTGGCGCGCGCCATCGCCGGCGAGGCCAAGGTGCCGTTCTTCTCGATCTCCGGCTCCGACTTCGTCGAGATGTTCGTCGGCGTGGGCGCCTCGCGCGTGCGCGACATGTTCGAGCAGGCC
>JAAYXJ010000144.1 GCA_012515985.1 Gammaproteobacteria bacterium | reverse complement strand
CCGGCCACTGGTTGCTGATGGCAGGCTGCGCGCCACCGGCCTCCGCCGGCCCGACCACCACCAGGTACGGCTTGTCGCCCAGCCCGAGCGAATGCACGCCGAGGGCGACTTCGCCCGCCGGGACCTGTTTGCTCCAGCCGCGGAAATCATCGTCACCGTCCACCAGCGCGTCCAGGCCGCTGCGCTCGAACCCCTGCTCCGCGAGCCAGAACGGCGCCTGGTCGGCATCGGGTGACAGGAGCACGTGCACGGTGGCGGGCGCGTCCACGGTGAAACCCAGGAACCCGGTCGCCAGCAGCTGGCGCTCGGCGTCGCTGGCCAGGTCCAGCACCCGCGCCGGCGTGAGGCCGGCCAGCTGGTCGGCCGGGACCTGCGACACGATGCGCGCGCGCAAGCCGGCGACCGCTTCGGCCAGCGCATCGGCGGCGGCGGCCTCTCCGGCGGCGGGAGCGGGCGCGGCCTGCCGCGGTGCGCTGCTTCCATCGGGCGCGCACGCCACCAGCAGCGCGACCGCAAGGGTGCCGGGGAGGAGTGAACGCCACGCGGGGATGCTGGCCATGGAGTCTCCTGTGTAATCGATTGACTGCAACAGGGCATGGTCGCCGCCGCGGACAACGGGAGCATTGCAGCCATGTTGCGGTTTGATGACGGCAGGCCAGGTGGCATCCCTCCACGCCCGCCCGGCGATAATCCGCCGCCATGTTCGACGTGATCCTCCACCAGCCGCAGATCCCGCCCAACACGGGCAACGTCATCCGCCTGTGCGCGAACGTCGGCGCGCGGCTGCATCTGGTGGCCCCGCTCGGCTTCACCCTGGAGGACCGCCAGCTCCGCCGCGCCGGGCTGGACTACCACGAGTACGCGCCGGTGCGGGTCCACGAATCCCTGGAAACGGCGCTGTCCGCGATCGCCCCGCCGCGCCTGTTCGCGCTGAGCACGCGCGGCACCACCGCGTATGACCGGCCACGCTATGCGGCCGGAGATGCATTCCTGTTCGGCAACGAGACCGCCGGGCTGCCGGAACACGTGCTCCGGCAGGCGCCGCCGGAGCGGCGGCTGCGCCTGCCGATGCGCCCGCGGAACCGCAGCCTCAACCTTTCCAACGCCGTCGCCGTCGTGGTGTTCGAGGCCTGGCGCCAGCTTGGCCACCCCGGCGGACAGTGACCCGGCCGGCGCCGGACCGGCCGCCGCGAGCAAAGTTCCTGTACTTTCGGGTTCATTATTCAGCCTGCGTTGACCCGCGCACAGGCAGAATCCTTGCTCGGTCCGGGCGGTCGCGGTGCTTTCAGCACATGAACGCACTCCTCCCCTCCCCTGCCGCCCGGGCCGACCTCTTCCAGATTTGCCAAGGACTTGACGATGAAGCGTTCGCTGATTGCGATTGGCCTGGCTGCAGCCCTTCCGTTCGCCGCGGCCAGTGCCGCCGAGGGCATTTCCTACAATTTCGTCGAAGCCGGCTACGCGGCCACCGACAGCGACCTCGACGCCGACGGCTTCGGCATCAACGGCTCGGTCGCGATCCATCCCAACTTCCACCTGTTCGGTGCCTATTCGAACCAGGACATTGACCACTCCAGCGCCGATTTCGACCAGTGGCGCATCGGGGTGGGCTACAACCACGAGATCTCACGCAACGCGGACCTGGTGACGCGCATCGCGTATGAGAAGTTCGACGCGGGACGCAATGCGCTGGGCTACCGGATCGATCCGGACGGCTACAGCGTGGAAGTGGGCGTGCGCGGCGCGATGCTGCCGAACTTCGAGGGCCACGCCTTCGTGGGCTACGAGGATTATTCCTCGGACGACCTGTACGAGTACGAGGATGACTTCTACGGCCGCCTGGGCGCGGTGTGGAAGTTCACCCCCAACTGGGGCCTGTCGGGCGACGTCAAGTTCGTCAGCGGCGACACCCAGTGGTTCATCGGGCCGCGCTTCACCTGGTAGGCGCGCCCGCACCCCCCCCTTCGCGGTCCTTTCTCTCTCCCCCGCGGACCTGCGACTGACCCGGCCGGCAACGGCCGGGTTTTTTATTGGAAACGCTCCTTCGCGGCCGGCGCGGCGGCAGCGCTCAGAAAAGCTTCACCGGGTACTCGGCCTTGCGCTCGCGGGCCATCAGCCGCTCGAGGCCCTGGGCCGGGGTGATTTCACCGCGCAGCACGTCCCGCACCGCGCTGGCGATCGGCAGCTCGATGCCGTGGCGGTCGGCCAGGCGCATGACTTCATCGGCCGTCTGCAGCGACTCCACCACCTGGCCGATCTCGCGCACCGCCTCGTCGATGGACTGCCCGCGTCCCAGCGCCAGGCCCAGGCGCCGGTTGCGCGACAGGTCGCCGGTGCTGGTCAGCACCAGGTCACCCAGCCCGGCCAGGCCGATCAGGGTCTCCGGGCGCCCGCCCAGGGCCACGTTGAGCCGCAGCATCTCGTTCAGGCCGCGGGTGATGAGCCCGGCGCGGGCGTTGAGCCCCAGCTCCATGCCATCGGCCACGCCGGTGGCCACGGCCAGCACGTTCTTCATCGCCCCGCCCAGCTCGGCGCCGCACATGTCATCGCCGGTGTAGGCGCGGAAGTCCGGGCCGTGCAGGACCTGCGCCACCTGTTCGGAGAACTCCGGCGTGCTGCCATGCACGGTCAGCGCGGTCGGCAGCCCGGCCGCGACTTCCTTGGCGAACGAGGGGCCGGTGACCACCGCCAGCGGGACGTCGGGGCCGAGCACATCGGCCGCCACCTCGTGCAGGAAACGCCCCGAACCGGGCTCGAAACCCTTGGTCGCCCAGCTCACGCCCGCGTGCGGCTGGCGCAACGGCGCCAGCGCGGCCAGGGTTTCGGCGAAGGCGTGCGAAGGCACCGCCACCAGCACCAGGTCGGCGTCGGACATGGCCGCGGCCATGTCGGTGGTTGCGCGCAATGCGCGCGGCAGCGCGATCCCGGGCAGGTAGCGCGCATTCTCGCCGCGGCCGTCGATCGCGGCGATGTTTTCAGCATCGCGCTCCCAGCCCCACAGCACGGTGGGGAAGCCGTTGCGCGCGATCAGCGCGGCGAGCGCGGTCCCCCAGGAACCGGCGCCCAGTACCGCAACCTTCGGCCCTGCCATGCCGTCAGGCGTTGCCCGTGGTCTCGCTGCCGCCGGCCTCCGCAGGCTGCTGCTGCTGGGCGGCGCGCTGGCGCAGGCCTTCGGCGTACAGCGATTCGAAGTTGATCGGCTGCAGCAGGAACGGCGGGAAGCCGCCGGCCTGGATCAGGTCGCTGATCAGCTGGCGCGCGTACGGGTAGAGCACGTTGGGGCAGTGGGTGCCGAGCATGGCGTCGAGCACCTGCGGCTCGAAGCCCGACAGGCTGAAGATGCCGGCCTGCTGCACCTCGGCCACGTAGACGATGTTGTCCTCGGCCAGGCTGCAGGTCAGGGTGATGCCCAGGACGACCTCGAAGCTGTTCTCGCCGACCTTGGTCACGCGCTGGTTGAGGTTCATGTTGAGCTGGGGCTGGGCCTGCTCATTGAACACCTGCGGCGCCTTGGGCGATTCAAACGAGACGTCCTTGACGTAGATCCTGTCGACGCTGAACTGCGCGCCTGCCTGCTGGGTGTTGGCGGCGGCTGCGCCGTTCGCGTTTTCGGGCTGCTGGTCGGCCATGTTGCTGGCTCCGTTCCTGTTCAAATGGTGGGAAAGGGGGCGATTATCGCACTTCGCGCGGCGCGGGCGCCGCGGGCCATGCTCGCACGGCCCTGTTTCAGCGCCTGCCCCTGGCCAGCGGCAGGTCGGCCTGCTGCCAGCCCATGATGCCGCCGTCGAGCACGTAGACGCGCTCGAACCCGGCCTTCTTCAGCCGCGTGGCGGCGCCGGTGGCGGTCTGGCCGGTCTTGCACACCAGCACCACCGGCAGCGCCTTGGCAGCGCCGAGCTGTTTGCTCTCGGGGTCGAACTGGCTCATGGTCACGTTCTTCGAGCCGGGGATGTGGCCCTTGTCGAAGTCGGCGATCGGCCGCAGGTCCACCACCAGCGCGTTTTCCTGGTTGACCAGCGGCGCCAGCTCGCCCGGGCGCACGGTCTTGAAGCCGCGGAACAGGCGCGCGATCTCGGTGTAGATCAATGCGATGGTGATGCCCACCAGGGCCAGCACCAGCAGCTGGTTGCGGCCGGCGAAGGCCAGCAGTTCTTCGAGATTCACTTGGGGTGCGGGTCAGCTCTGCGGCCGGGGATTGTCGCCCAGCCCGGCGCGGCGCGCAAAGCCACCAAGGCTCATTCCCCGGCCCACAGGTCCGGCAGGCCGCCGGTGATCCACCACTGCCTGGCGTCGGGGTCATAGCGCCATTGCTCGGTGTAGCGCAGGGTGCGCTCGGCCTGGTTGTGGCGGTTGATCACCCCGATCTCGATCTCGCGCACCGCCGTGTCGTCCGGCAGGGCCTGGGACGCCAGCTCGCGGTAGCCGGAGATGCGCACCTGCTCATAGCGCTTGAACTCCAGGTCGCTCATGGGGTGCTGTTCACGGTACTCCGGGTCCACCAGGTTCCAGGCCCCCTCGAAGTCGCCCCAGCGCACCGCCGCCGAGTACATGTACTGCATCCGCTCCAGCTCGCTCTGCCGGTTGGGACCGCCACACGCCGCCAGCAGCAGCGCTGCCATGAGGCCCGCGAAAAGCGCCATGGAAAATCGCCGCATCATCTCTCCCCCACCCTGGCGGCCGCGCCCGGACGCCGGTCAATGGCCACGTAGCGCGCGCGGCAGCGGCAGGCGTCCCCGCCGCCAGGCAGCGGGACGCGCGCGGCCAGGTTCACGCTCGCGCGCCCGCGGCCGCGCAGGTCGGAGGCGAAGGCCTCCCAGTCGCCGCCATCGGCCAGCCGCGCCTCGGCCTGCAGGTCCGCGAACAGCGGCGCCAGGTAGTTGACCTGGCTGTCGGCCACGAACACGTCCGCATCCACGCCCGCCGCCCGTGCCTTCAGCGTCACCAGCCCCCAGCCGGCCAGCGTCATCAGCGACACCAGGCTGCCGCCGAAGGCGCAGCCCTTGTCGTTGACGTGGCGGGCCAGCGGCGCCGCCAGCCGCAGGCTGTCGCCATCGGCGCCGGCGATGTCCACGTCCATCGCCGCCACCGGGGGCATGGCCCGGTAGTGGTCGAGCAGGGCCTTGAGTTCCGGGGCGTCGTCCATGGGGCCAATGGTGCCACGGACGGGGCCGCCGGGGCTTGCCGGAGCCACGGCCGGCGGGCCAAGCTGGCGCGCATGATCTCCCCGCGGACCCCTGCGCCCGCCCTGGACGGCGGCGTCGTCGTTTCCCTGCGCCCGGTGGGCGGCCACGCCGGCATGCGCCGGGCCGCGGCGACCCATGGCGCCAGGGTGCTGGCGCTGTCGCCGTGGAAGCTGGTTGCGCGCAGCGCCGCCCGCGCAAGGCCGGCGCTGGAGGCTGCGCTGGCGGCGCCGGTGGCCATTTTCACCAGCCCGGCGGCGGTGCGTGCCGCGGCGGCGGTCATGCCGCTGGCGGGGGGCGCCGGGCAGGCACGGCTGGCGGTCGGGGCCACCACCGCGGCCGCCCTCCAGAGGGCCGGCGTGGCCGCGCCCGTCCATCCCGGGCGGATGGACAGCGAAGGGCTGTTGGACCTGCCCCAGCTCCAGTCTGTGGACGGCCTGGACATCGGCCTGGTGACCGCGCCCGAGGGGCGCAGCTTCCTCACCGCTTCGCTGAAGCAGCGCGGCGCCCGGGTCCTGCGGGCGGACGTGTACGACCGGGTCCCGGTGCCGCCGTCGCCGCGGGCGCTGGGCCGGCTTCGCCAGATGCCGGACTCGACGCCGCTGTTCCTGGCCCTGAGCAGCGGGCTTGCGCTGGAGGTGCTGCTCGATTCGCTGCCGGCCGACGTGCTCGCGCGGCTCAGGGGCGCGCGGGTGCTGGCCGCCAGCGCCCGCCTTGCGGACCTTGCCCGCGGTCACGGCTTCGATGACGTGGTCCAGGCAGACGACGCGCGCCCGGCCTCGCTGCTGGCTGCAGCCCGGGCCTGATCCACCGCCGCGGGCGCGCTTTCACATGCTGCACACGGCGGCCACGGCGCAATCGCTATCGTCCCTGGCGAACCCCTTCGAGTCCGCGCCATGACCCTGTTCCGCAACCTGCTGCTCTGGATCCTGCTGGCCGCGGCCGGCGCCCTGCTCGCATGGATGGCGCTGGGCAGCGACCATGGCCACGTGCTGGTGCGCTTTGGCGGCTACGACTACACGACCAGCCTGGTCAACGCGATTGCCATCGCCCTGGGGGTGCTGGTTGCCCTGGGGCTGCTGGTGTGGCTGCTGGGCCTTCCGTTCCGCAGCTGGCACCGGCGCCGCGACCTGCAGGCACGCGCCAGCCTTGGCGAAGGCCTGGAAGCGCTGCACCAGGGGCGCTGGAGCGAGGCCGACAGGCAGCTGGCGCGGGCGGTGCAGGAACCCCACGCCGAAGCCGCGGCCCGGGTCGCGGCCGCCCATGCCGCCCACCGGCGCGGCGATGTGGTGCGCGCGCGCAGCGAGCTGGACGGGTTCGGCGATCGCCATCCCGCGTCCCGGGCGATCGTGGCGGCCGAACTGGCGCTGGCCGATGGCCGGCCCACCGATGCGCTGGTGGCACTGGACGCCCCGGCCGCCCAGCCGCTGCCCCCGCGCGGCCTTGCGCTGCGCGCGGAGGCCATGGCGGCGTCCGGCCAGTCCGCGCAGGCCTACGAGCTGCTTGGCTCCCTGCGCCGGCACCAGGCATGGCCGGACGCGGAGCTGGAAGCGCGCGAAACGCGGTGGGCGGCGGGGATGCTCCGCGAAGCCCGCGACAGCAACGCGCTGGCATCCCACTGGGAGGCGCTGCCCAAGCAGCTGCGCACCGACCCGGCGGTGGCCGCGGCCTACGCCGACCGCGCCTCGGCGCTGGGCTGGGACGAGGCCGCGTGCAAGGCGCTGGAACAGGCGCTCGCCGCCAACTGGGACGAGCCCCTGGCCGATCGCTACGGCCGCCTGCCCTTGGGCCGGCCGGAGCACCGCGCCGCAGTGTGCGACCGCTGGCTGGAGAAGCGCCCGGACAGCGCCGCGCTGCTGGTGGCCCGGGCACGGCTCGCCGCGCAGGCCCGGGACTGGCCCGCGGCGGAATCGCACGCGCTGCGGGCGATGGAGCACGGAGCCGGCGCGCCGGCCTGGGAGCTGCTGGGCGACATCCGCCGGGCGCAGGGCAACGAGGACGGCGCCGCCCACGCCTATGCCAACGCGCTGCGCGCGGCCCGCGGCGAAACGCCGGTGCCGCTGCCCCGCGAGCGGGTGGTGGCGTTACAGCCGGACGACCCGGGCATCGCCTGAGGGCCGCCCCGACCGCCGGGTCCGCCGGCTCAGCGCTCGAGGATCGCCACCACGCCCATGCCGCCGGCGGTGCAGATCGAGATCAGCGCGCGCCCGCCGCCGCGCTCGGCGAGCTGGCGGGCGGCCGTGGCCACGATGCGCGCCCCGGTGGCCGCGAACGGATGGCCTGCGGCCAGCGAGGATCCCACCGGGTTGATCTTCTCCGGGTCGATCCGGCCCAGCGGCGCCTCCAGGCCCAGCCGGTTGCGGCAGTAGTCCTCGCTCTCCCAGGCGCGCAGGGTGCACAGCACCTGGGCGGCGAAGGCCTCGTGGATTTCGTAGATGTCGAAATCCTGCAGGCTGAGGTTGTTGCGCGCCAGGATTTCGGCCACCGCCACGGTGGGTGCCATCAGCAGGCCCTCGCCGTGGACGAAATCGACCGCCGCCACGTGCGCGTCGCGCAGCCAGCACAGCGGCTCATGGCCATGCGCCCGGGCCCAGTCCTCGCTGGCCAGCAGGCACGCGGCGGCGCCATCGGTGAGCGGGGTGGAATTGCCGGCGGTAAGCGTGCCGCGGCCGGAGGTCCGGTCGAACGCGGGCTTGAGCGTGGCGAGCTTGTCGATCGACGTGTCCGGACGCAGGATGTTGTCGCGCGACACGCCGCGGAAGCTCACCACCAGATCGTTGAAGAAGCCGCGCTCGTAGGCCGCCGCGAGCTTGTGGTGCGAGGCCACTGCAAGCTCGTCCTGCGAATCGCGGGAGATGTTCCACTCCTTGGCCATGTCCTCGCAGTGCGCGCCCATCGACTTGCCGGTGCGCGGCTCGGCTACCCCGGGGAAGTCCGGCTTGAGCTCGCCCACGCGGAAACCGCGGAACGCCGCCAGCTTGTCCCTGGTGGTCTTCGCGCCGGCGGCGCGCAGCAGGCGCCGGCGCAGCTTCTGGCCGTAGACGATCGGCACGTCGGACGTGGTGTCCGAGCCGCCGCCGATGCCGGCCTGGATCTGCCCCACCGCGATCTTGTTGGCGATCGTGATGATCGAATCCAGCGAGGTGCCGCAGGCGCGCTGCAGGGTGATGCCCGGGGTGAGCGGGGACAGGCCCGACGACATCGCCGCCTCGCGCCCCAGGTTCCAGTCCGAGGAGTGCTTGATCACCGCACCCATTGCCACTTCGCCCAGCTGCTGGCCGTGCAGGCCGAAGCGCTCCACCAGCGCCCCCAGGGTCCGCACCGACATGCCCAGGTTGCCCACTTCCGCGTAGGCCGTGTTCTGCCGGCAGAAGGGAATGCGGACGCCGCCCAGCACGGCGACGGGACGGATTTGCGGCATCGGGAGCACCTCTCGGGACGAGCCCATCCACCTTGACGGGCATAATGCAGGCCATCTTAACGTCGCTCCGCGAGCCGGCAAATCCCGATGCCTCCAGCCGTCCCAGCCAACCCCGTTACCTGCGTGCGCGGCGCGCTTGCGCTCGAGCGCGCGCCATCCGACGAGCCGCTTGCGCTGGCGCTCGACCAGGCCCAGGCCGGCGCACTGGCCGAGCTG
>JAAYXJ010000143.1 GCA_012515985.1 Gammaproteobacteria bacterium | reverse complement strand
GTGTCCTCGATGGTGTCGTGCAGGATCGCCGCGACCAGCGTCTCCAGGTCCACCCGCAGGCTGGCGAGGATCCGGGCCACCGCCACCGGATGGGTGATGTACGGCTCGCCGGAGCGGCGCCGCTGGCCTTCGTGGGCCGTGGCACCCACGGCCCAGGCGCGGCGCAGGACCGCGCGCTGGTCGTCATCCAGGTAATCCGCGTCCTGTTCCAGTTCGCGCATGTAGCCGGGCACCGCCTCGTCGGCGGGCACCGGGGTGCGAGGGAAGGCTGGCTCGGGAGCGCTCATGGACCCGAGCCTAAGGGCAAACGCCCGGAATGGGGAGCCTTACAGGTCGTCGCCCTTGGCAAGGTCTTCGTCGGCCACCACCTCGGCGGCGGCCCACTCCAGCGCCTCGCGCTCCTTGCGCTCGCGCTCGGCCTTGTCGACGGCCTCGATGTAGTCCTTGTCGATCGCGCGCGCAGCGATCTCGCGCAGTGCAAGGACGGTGGGCTTGTCGTCGTTTTCGGAGTTGTCGATCTGCGGCTCGACGCCGTTGGCCAGCTGGCGCGCGCGCCTGGCGGCCATCATGACCAGTTCGAAGCGGTTGTCGACCACTTCCATGCAATCTTCGACGGTAATACGCGCCATACGGGCTCCCGGCGGCCGCCTGGCCGCGCGATGTCAGGGGAAAGGACCCCACAGTTTACCTGCAGGCGCATGTCCCCCGCAAGCACGACCTTTGAAATCAAACACTTGCAGGAACGCCACCCGGGATTTCATGCCGGGGGCTCAATCTTCCGCGAGCAGGCCTTCCAGCAGCCGGCGGTGGCGCTGGCGCTGCTGCGCCCGCCGCAGCCGGCTGGCGGTGAAGATGGCGCACATCTCGCCCACCGCCACCTCGAACTCCTCGTTGACGATGAGGAAATCGAACTCGTCATGGTGGGACATCTCCTCGCGCGCGGCGGCCAGGCGCCGGGCGATCACCTCGTCGCTGTCCTGCCCGCGCTTGCGCATGCGCTCCTCGAGCGCGTCGCGAGAAGGCGGCAGGATGAAGATGCCGACCGCATCGGGCACCTGCGCCCGCACCTGGCGCGCGCCCTGCCAGTCGATCTCGAGCAGCACGTCGCGCCCGGCCGCCAGCTGCGGTTCCACCGACTGCCGGGCGGTGCCCTTCCAGTCGCCGTGCACCCGGGCATGCTCGAAGAACTCGCCGGCGTCGATCATCCGCTGGAACTCGTCCTCGTCCACGAAGTGGTAGTGCTCGCCCTGTCGCTCACCCGGCCGCGGCGGACGCGAGGTGAACGAGATCGACAGGCTCACCAAGCGGTCGCGCGCCAGGCAGGCGTTGACGATGCTGGATTTGCCGGCGCCCGAGGGCGCGGCCACGATGAACAGCGTTCCGCGCATGGTCTCACTCAAGGTTCTGCACCTGCTCGCGCACCTGGTCGATCAGCACCTTCAGCTCCACCGCCGCCTGCGAGCTGCGACGGTCGACGGATTTAGAGCCCAGGGTGTTGGCCTCGCGGTTGAACTCCTGCAGCAGGAAATCCAGGCGCCGGCCCACGGGCCCCTCGGCGGCCATCACGCGCCCGATCTCCTCGATGTGGCTGTCCAGGCGGTCGAGCTCCTCCTCCACGTCCAGCTTCTGCAGCCACAGCACCAGCTCCTGCTCCAGGCGGCCCGGGTCCAGCGGCTGTTCCAGGTCGGCCACCCGGGCTTCCAGCTTCGCACGCTGGCCTTCGCGGATCGCAGGCATCATCGCGCGCACCTGGGCCACCACCTGTTTGATCCCGTCCACCCGCTCGGCGATCACCGCGGCCAGCTTGTCGCCCTCCCGGCGGCGCGCCTCCAGAAACTGCGCGAGCACCTCGTCCAGCAGCGCCAGCGCCTCGGCCTGCAGCGCATCCGCGTCCACCTGCGGGCCCTGCAGCACGCCCGGCAGCTGCAGCAGGCCGGTCACCTCCGTGGTCAAGCCGGGGAAACGCGACTGCAGCGACTGCGC
>JAAYXJ010000142.1 GCA_012515985.1 Gammaproteobacteria bacterium | reverse complement strand
CCGCAGATCATCTTCGTCGACATCATGATGCCGCGCCTGGACGGCTACCAGACCTGCGCGCTGATCAAGAACAACCAGCTGTTCAAATCCACGCCGGTGATCATGCTCTCGTCCAAGGACGGCCTGTTCGACAAGGCCCGCGGGCGCATCGTCGGCTCCGAGCAATACGTCACCAAACCGTTCACGCGCGAGGAACTCCTCGACGGCATCCGCAAGCACGTCACCGCCTGACCGGGGGGCAGGCACATCCATGGCACGAATCCTGTTGATCGAAGACTCGCCGACCGACACGGCGGTACTGACCCAGCTGCTCGAGCGCAACGGCCACGAGGTGCTGGCGGCGCAGAACGCCGAGGACGGCATCAGCGTCTGCAAGCGGGAGATCCCGGACCTGGTGATCATGGACGTGGTGCTGCCCGGCATGAACGGCTTCCAGGCCACGCGCGCGCTGTCGCGCGACCCGGATACCGGCCACATCCCGGTGGTGATCGTGAGCACCAAGGGCATGGAGACGGACCGGGCCTGGGGGATGCGCCAGGGCGCCCGCGGCTACCTGGTCAAGCCGCCCAGCGAGGCCGACCTGATCGGCACCATCGACGGGCTGCTCGGCACCACCACATGAACCAGCAGCGCGTCCCGGCAGGCGGCGTCGATCCGTTCGCGGTGTTGCTCGATTACGAGCAGCGCTCGCTTGCCCACGAGTCCGGATTGCCCGAACAGCTCGACGCGCCCGGGCTTTGGCGGGGCGTGGGCTACCGCATCGGCAGCCGGCGGCTTGCTTCGGGCTTCGATGAAGTCCTGGAGGTGCTGCCGATGCCGCAGGTCACCCCGGTGCCGGGCGCGCAGGCATGGATGCTGGGCGTGGCCAACATCCGCGGCGACCTGCTGCCGGTGGTTGACCTCAAGCAGTTCCTGGAAGGAGAGCGCACCGTGCTGCACGAAGGGCAGCGGGTCCTGCTCGTGCGCCAGCCGGGCGGCCACGTGGCCGTCACCATCGACGAGATGTTCGGCCAGCGCAGCTTCCAGGAAGAACAGCAGGCCGATCCGGAGCGGCTCGCCGAAGGGCGCTATGCGCACTTCATCGAGCGTGCCTACCGGGTGGACGACATGGCGTGGGGGATCTTCAGCCTTGACCGGCTGGCGCGCACCCCCGAATTCAGACAGGCCGCGGCGTAGGCCGCATCGCACAGCAACAGGGGCAGCACCATGAGCACTGTAATGGACACCGTGGCCGGCAAGGGCCGTAACCTGGGCACCAACTTCTGGCTGGTCATGCTGGCGGTGGCGCTGCTGGTCTTCGGCGCCAACACGGGCTATGCGATCTGGAAGGCGGCGCAGCTCGGCGGCGCCAGCGCGGCGGCATCCAACCTGCAGGTGAACTCGCAGCGCCTGGCGATCCAGGGGCGCGAGGCGGTCGCCGGTGACAGCGCCGCCTACCAGTCCTTCCGCGCCACCAAGGCACAAATCGACGGCGACATCTCCAGTCTGCAGGCAAACTTCGGCGACACCGCCGGCGTGGCCGGCCCCATCCAGACCGTGGCCACGACCTGGGCGCCGATCCAACAGAGCGCGCAGCAGGTCATCGACAGCCAGGACACCGTGCTGGGGCTGGCCGGAAGCGCCGCCCGCTTCGCCCAGGGCGTGCCGGGGCTGCAGGCCCAGCTCGACGAGCTGGTGCGCGCGATGTCCAACACCGGATCGCCCGCGTCGCAGGTCTACATGGCGCTGCGCGAGGTGGTGCTGACCGGCGACATGGTCCGCTTCGTGACCCAGATCCAGGCCGGGGGCGAGGGCGCCGCCGGCGCCGCCGACACCCTCGAGCGGCGGGTGAGCTTGTTCGAACAGGTCCGGGTCGGCCTGCGCGAGGGCGACGAGAACCTCAACGTACAGGCGCTCACCAACGCCAGTGCGCTTGCGGCGCTCGACCAGGTCGACGAGCTCTGGGCCGAGATCCGGCCGGCGCTCGACGAAATCCTTGCCGCTGCCGACAGCCTGCAGGGCGCACAGTCCGCCGCGGCCGCGATCACGGCCGGTTCCGATCGCCTGCTGTCCGACAGCGAGAGCCTGTTCCAGGCCTTCACCGCGTTCGGCTCGATGGCCGATACCAGCATCCTGGGCAACGTGTGGATCAGCATCCTCTTCGGCGCCCTGGCGCTGGCCGCCATCGTCGGCCTGGTGTACAGCCTCAACCGCGCCCAGCGCGAGCGCTACGAAACCACGATGGAGCTCAACAACCGCAACCAGGAGGCGATCATGCGCCTGCTGGACGAGATGGGCTCGCTCGCCGAAGGCGACCTGACGGTGAAGGCGACGGTCACCGAGGACATGACCGGTGCGATCGCCGACTCGATCAACTTCGCCATCGAGCAGCTGCGCAACCTGGTGCAGACCATCAATGACACCTCGGTGCAGGTGTCTTCCAGCGCCCAGGAGACCCAGGCCACCGCCATGCATCTGGCCGAGGCCGCCGAGCACCAGGCGCGCGAGATCACCTCGGCCTCCAACCGCATCACCGAGATCGCGGCCAGCATCGACCAGGTATCGAAGAACTCCGCGGAGTCGGCCGACGTTGCGCAGCGCTCTGTGCAGATCGCGACCAAGGGCGCGGGCGTGGTGCGCGAGACGATCGCCGGCATGGACTCCATCCGCGACCAGATCCAGGAGACATCCAAGCGCATCAAGCGCCTGGGCGAGAGCTCGCAGGAGATCGGCTCGATCGTTGAACTGATCAACGACATTTCCGAGCAGACCAACATCCTCGCGCTGAACGCGGCCATCCAGGCCGCCTCCGCGGGCGAAGCCGGCCGCGGCTTCGCGGTGGTTGCGGACGAAGTGCAGCGCCTTGCAGAACGCGCCTCCAACGCCACCAAGCGCATCGAAACCCTGGTTGAGACCATCCAGACCGATACCAACGAGGCGGTCAGCTCGATGGAGCAGACCACCTCCGAAGTGGTGGCCGGCGCGCGCCTGGCCGAGGATGCCGGCACCGCGCTGGGCGAGATCGAAAGCGTTTCCACCAGCCTGGCCGACCTCATCCAGGGCATCTCGACCGCCGCCCAGCAGCAGTCCGCGGCCGCGTCCAACATCACCGAGACCATGGGCACGATCCAGTCGATCACCGCGCAGACCTCGCAGGGCGCCAGCCAGACCGCCGAGTCCATCGGCAACCTCGCCCAGCTCGCCGCCGACCTGCGCCGCTCGGTCGCCGACTTCAAGCTGCCGGCCTGAGCGGGCGCACAGGGACCGGAATGATCCACATCGGCCGCACAATCAGCAGGGACAGGGCGTTCCCGGAGGGGAATGCACGATGACGATGGCGCTGCGCGACGCGATCGACTACACCGCGCTCGGCTGGGTCAAGCCCGAACTGGACGAAACCCTGGCCCAGGCACGGATGGAGATCGAGGCGTTCGTCGAGACACCGTCCGATACCAGCCGGATGCGCTTTTGCGCCGGCTACCTGCACCAGGTGCAGGGCACCCTCCGGATGGTGGAGCTGTACGCGCCCGCGATGGTGGCCGAGGAGATGGAGCGGCTGGCCAAGGCGCTGCAGGATGGCGAGGTGGCCGAGCCCGAAGCCGCCTGCGCCAGCCTGATGCGCGGCGCGGTGCTGCTGCCTGACTACCTGGAACGGCTGCAGGGGGGACACAAGGACATCCCGATCGTATTGCTGCCGCTGCTCAACGAGCTGCGCGCCGCGCGCGGGGCGACCGGGTTGAGCGAGAGCGTCCTGTTCGCCCCCGACCTGCATCGGCCGATCCCGGCCGAAGTCGGCGCGGCGGGCAACGATGCCACCGCCGGTGACGGCCCGGACCCGCACCTGCAGGTGCTGGCCGCGCAGATGGAGCGCTGGCCGGGGGACGGCGCGCCTGCCGACCCCACGGCGCTGGCCCAGGCCCTGGAGGCACTGCTTCCGCACGCGGACGGCGAGGCCGTCCGACGCATGCTCTGGGTTGCGCAAAAGGCGATGCAGGCCCTTGCCGACGGCGCGATCGGCGCCAGCGCGGGCCTCCGGCAGTCCTTCGCCAGCGTCGCGCGCCAGGCGCGCCTGCATATCGGCGGCGAGGACCCGTTTGCCAGCCCGGATGTGGCGCTGGAAGCCACCCGCCAGGTGCTCTACCACGTCGCCGCCAGCCAGGCCGACCATCCGGCACTGGTCGAACTCCGCAACACGTTCGACCTGGACCATGCCGCTCCCAGCGAGGCCGAGCTTTCCCACGCACAGGGCAGCGTGACCGGCCGCAACCGCGCCCTGCTCGACACGGTGGCCGGGGCGATCAAGGAAGACCTGCTGCGGGTCAAGGACGCACTGGACCTGCACTTGCGCACCGGGGAGGGCGCCGCGACCGGGCTTGAACCCCAGGTCGAAGTGCTTGGACGCATCGCCGATACGCTGGGCATGCTGGGGCTGGGCGTTGCCCGCACGGTGGTCCTGGAGCAGCGCGACGCCGTGGACGCCATCGTGCGCGGCGACCGTGCCGCCAGCGAGGATGCCCTGCTCGACATCGCCGGTTCGCTGCTGTACGTGGACGCGTCCCTGGACGAGCAGGTGACCCGGCTGGGCGCGGGCGACGACAGTGGCGAACAGGATCCGCTGGCGAGCGAATCGCGCAAGGCAACCGAGGTCATCGCCCGCGAAGCCATCGCCAATTTCGCCGACGCCCGCCAGGCGTTCGTGGCCTTCGTGGAGACCAGCTGGGACCACGGCGAACTGGTGGAGGTGCCGCGCCTGCTTGGCGAAGTCTCCGGCGCGCTGCGCATGCTTGAGCTGCAGCAGGCGGCGGACTACCTGACCGGGGTGCGCCGTTTCACCGAAACCGAGCTGCTCGGCCGCCAGCGTGTGCCCAACGGGCGCCAGCTCGACACCCTCGCCGATACCCTGGCCAGCCTCGAGTACTACCTCGAGGCGCTGCGCGAGCACCGCGGCAACCGCCAGCACATCCTCGACATCGCCCGCCACCGCCTGGAGGCGCTCGGGTACTGGCCGCTTCCGGAGGATCCGGAGACGGCCGTGCCACCGGAGCCGGAGGCGCCGGCTGCTCCGCCGGCGATCGCGGGCGAGGGTGCCGCCGAAGCCATCGCGGCCCTGGCCGGGCGCGCGGAGCCCGCCCAGGTGCCTGATGGCCCTGGCGTCGCGCCTGCGGGAGGGGAGGCGTCGCCGGACAGTGACGCCGCGCCTCCGCAGCGGTCGCCGGCGCCGGTTGGCGCGGGCGCTGGATTTGAGGCCGTCGGCGACGAGATCGACGACGAGATCCGCGAGGTCTTCCTTGAGGAGTTCGCCGAGGAAATCGACAACCTCGACGCCCTGCTGCCGCCGTGGCGCGAGCAGCCCGATGACCTTGAGCGCCTGCGTCCGATCCGCCGTGTGTTCCACACGCTCAAGGGCAGTGGCCGCCTTGTCGGCGCCCGGACCCTGGGCGAGTTCAGCTGGAAGATCGAAAGCCTGCTCAACCGGGTGCTGGACGGCTCGCGCGCACCCACCCCCGCGGTGGTGGCGGTGGTCGACCATGCGTTCCTCGCCCTGCCGATGCTGCTGGCGTCGCTGAAGGGCGAACCAAGCATCGAACTGGAACTCGCGGCCCTGGAGGCCGATGCCGAGAGGATCGCCGCCGGGGACGAGACCATGCCCAGCTCGCCGCTGCGGGCAGCTCCCGCAGGCGACCCGGCAGCAGGTCCGTCCACCCCGACCGTTCCCGCGGATCCGGAGCCGCAAGCCGCGCCGGTCGCCGAGGTGGCGACTGAAACCGGGGCCGGACCGGCTGGCCCCGCGCCGGCGATGATCCCCGCACGCGTGGACGAACTGCTGCTGGAGATCCTGGACGCCGAAGTCGCCGGGCACCTTGCGGCCGTCGATGGCTGGCTGGCCGCGGCAGCCGCTGGCCCCGTCCCTGCCGATGACGCGCTGCTGCGGTCGGTACACACCATGAACGGCGCGTTTGCGATGGCCGAGGTGCCGGCGATCACGGGTGTACTCGCGCCAGCCGAATCCTGGGCGCGGCGTCTCCTGGTGGCCGGTGGCAAGGCGGAAGGCGAAGCGGTTGAAGCGATGCAGGATCTGGCGGCGCTGGTACGTGCGGCGCTGGACGGGCTCAAGTCTGAAGATCCGGGCGTTCCCGAGTGTGACGCGCTCGCGGCGCGCTGGACGGCCCTGCGCGATGGCCTGCCCGAAGCGCCCCGCGCGCCGTTCGACATGCTGGTTGAGGAGGACGATCCGGCCCCGACGGTGGACGCGGACTGCCTGGAGGCCGAGCGCAGCCGTTTCGAGCGTCTCGAGGCCGAGCGTCTCGAGGCCGAACGTCTCGAGGCCGAGCGTCTTGAGGCCGAACGTCTCGAAGCCGAGCGTCTCGAGGCCGAACGTCTCGAGGCCGAACGTCTCGACGCCGAACGTCTCGAGGCCGAACGTCTCGAGGCCGAACGTCTCGAGGCCGAACGTCTCGAAGCCGAGCGTCTCGAAGCCGAGCGTCTCGAAGCCGAGCGTCTCGAGGCCGAACGTCTTGAGGCCGAACGTCTCGAAGCCGAACGTCTTGAGGCCGAGCGTCTCGAGGCCGAGCGTCTCGAAGCCGAGCGTCTCGAAGCCGAGCGTCTCGAAGCCGAGCGTCTCGAAGCCGAGCGTCTCGAGGCCGAAGCCGCGGCCCGCGACGGCGATCCCAACGAGCCGCTGGACCTGGAAGGCCTGGACCCCGAGCTGATCGAGATCTTCGTCGAGGAAGCCGGGGACCTGCTGGATCATTCCGATGGCCTGCTGGCGCGCTTGGCCGAAGAGCCCGGCGACGTCGAGAACGTGGTGGGCCTCCAGCGCGACCTGCACACGATGAAGGGCGGCGCACGCATGGCCGGCCTCATGCCGATCGGCGAGCTGGGCCACGCCATGGAATCGCTGCTGGAGGCGGTGGCCGCCAACCGCACCGAACTCGATCGCGACGGCGTTGAGCTGCTGCAGCGTGGCTTCGACCGCCTGCACACCATGGTCACCCGGGTCGGCAGGCAACGCGCGATCGCGCCGTCCCTGGAGCTCATTGGCGAACTGGAGGCCCGCGTCGCCAGCGACCAGGGTCCCGCCGCACCTGGGCAAGAGGCCGCAGCGCAGCCCCGGAAGACACTCGATCCCCTTTCGGCTCCGATCTCGGGTCCGCTCGACGGCGGCGAAGAGGACATCGCGATGCGGGCCCCGCAGGAGCAGGTGCGGATCCGCGCCGACCTCCTGGACCGCCTGGTCAACTACGCCGGCGAGGTGGCGATCTACCGCGCCCGCCTGGAACAGCAGCTTGGCGCATTCCGCGGCGCGATGGCCGAGATGGAGCAGACGAACATGCGTCTGCGCGACCAGCTGCGACGGCTGGACATCGAAACCGAAGCGCAGATCATCGCCCGCTACCAGCGCGAAGCGGACACGCCCGACGCCACCTTCGATCCCCTGGAGCTGGACCGCTTCTCCACCCTGCAGCAGCTCTCGCGCGCGCTGGCCGAGTCCGCCGCGGACATGAACAGCCTGCAGGGCACGCTCGACGAGCTCACCCGACAGTACGAAACCCTGCTGACACAGCAGTCCCGGGTGAGCTCCGAGCTCCAGGAAGGCCTCATGCGCACGCGCATGGTGCCCTTCGACGCCCTTCTGCCACGCCTGCGCCGGGTGGTCCGCCAGGCCGCGTCCGAAACCGGCAAGCAGGTGCAGCTGCGCCTGGATGGCGCCCAGGGAGAGCTGGACCGCAACGTGCTCGAACGCATGACGGCACCGCTGGAGCACATGCTTCGCAACGCCGTCGTGCACGGGCTGGAAGACCCGAAGGCGCGCCGCAATGCGAAGAAGCCGGAGGAAGGCGAAGTCCGGATAACGGTGCGCCGGGAAGGCTCGGAAGTGGTCCTGCAGGTGGCCGACGACGGACGCGGCCTGGACCGCGGCGGGATCCGTCGCCGCGCCGAGGAGCGGGGACTCATCCAGCCGGGCGCAGTGCTCTCGGACGGCGCGCTGGATTCGCTGATCTTCGAACCCGGTTTCACCACCACCCGCGAGGTCAGCCGCCTGGCCGGCCGCGGCGTGGGCATGGATGTGGTGGCCAGCGAAGTCCGCCAGCTTGGCGGCACCCTGGAAACAAGCACGCGCAAGGGCCACGGCACCACCTTCACCCTGCGCCTGCCGCAGACCCTGGCTGTCACCCAGGCGGTGTTCGTGCAGATCGGGGAAACCAGCTATGCCGTTCCGATCGCGTCCGTCCGGGGCGTGGGCCGCATCCCGCGCGAGGCGCTGGCCGATCCGGACGCGGTCTACGAGTACGGTGGGGAGGAATACTCGCTGCACGACCTGGGCCGGCTGGTGGGCCATGCGCCCGCGCGCGCCGAAGGCCAGCTGCAAATGCCGTTGCTGCTGGTGGGCGCAGGCGACCTTCGGGCAGCGGTGGCGGTTGACCAGATCCTCGGCAACCGCGAGGTCGTGGTGAAGCCGGTGGGGCCGCAGGTCGCATCCATCCCCGGGATTTTCGGCGCCACGATCATGGGCGACGGCAGCGTCCGGGTGATCCTGGACGTGGCGCCGCTGGTCCGGCGCAAGGCGGCCCACTCCGCGGAGCTGCCGCCGGTCGAGATCGAAAAGGCGCGCGCGGTCCCGCTGGTGATGGTGGTGGACGATTCGGTGACCATGCGCAAGGTCACCGGGCGCGTGCTGGAACGCCACAATTTCGAAGTCGTCACCGCCCGCGACGGCGTCGATGCGATCGAGCGCATGGACGAGCGTGTCCCCGACCTCATGCTGCTGGACATCGAGATGCCGCGCATGGACGGCTATGAGCTGGCCACGCACATGAAATCTGACGCGCGCCTGCGCGGCATCCCCATCGTCATGATCACCTCGCGCACGGGCGAGAAGCACCGGCAGCGCGCATTCGAGATTGGCGTCGAGCGCTATCTCGGCAAGCCGTACCAGGAGGGTGAGCTGATCCACAACGTCTATGAACTGCTGCGCATGGAGCAGCCGGATGACTGAGTCCGCCGCCCGGGTGGTGCTGCTCGCCCGCGAGGGCGAGGCGCGGGACCGCCTGCGCCAGGCCCTGCGGGAGGCCGGCGCCGATGTGGTGGCAGAGGTTGATCCGCTCACCGCCGCCATCGACGAGGTCAGGTCGGCCACGCCCCAGGCGGTGCTGGTGGCACTGGAGCCGGCCATTGAGGACGCACTCGAGGACTGGGATGGCCTGCTGGCGGAGCCGGACATCGCGGTGATCTACGACGAAGCCGTGCTGGCTGCCAGCCGCACGGGCTGGGACGCCGCCCGATGGGTGCGGCACCTGCGCGCCAAGCTGCATCGCCACGATGATGTCCTGCCCCCCACTACCGGACCGGACCGGGCCGGCGACCAGGCTGCGCCCGCGGATCCGGTCGCCAATGCGGGAGAAGACGCATCCGCAGACGCAACGGCTGCGGGGCAGGTGCAAACCCCCAGCCCGGGGCCCGCGACCGATGCCGGCGATCCGGCGCCGGTGGAGGAGGGGCTCGAAGCCTGGCTCGAGCGCATGTCGGCAGCCACGCAGGATCCCTCCGGGGACGCGGCCACCGATGGGGACGCGGGCCTGGCTGGCGATATTTCCGCCGCCAGCGAACCGGACCCGGGCGAGCCGGCTGCAGGCGGGGTCGCGCCGGCGCCTG
>JAAYXJ010000141.1 GCA_012515985.1 Gammaproteobacteria bacterium | reverse complement strand
GGGTGGTTCGGCGAACCGACCGGCAGGTGGATGGCACCGCCCGGCCACGGGCTCGACGGCACCGGGGCGTAGCGGCCGAAGGACTCGCTGCGGGTCACGGTGGCGTTGAAGAAGGCCAGCCAGTCGTCGTTGATCTGGTAGTCGCCGCGGGCGAACACGGAGGTGTTCTCCAGCGAGGTCAGGTCAGCCGACGTGGCGCTGTGGTTGAACTGGCAGCTGCCGATGTTCGAGCCGCCACCATCATTGATGCTATCGGGCGCAAACCAGAACAGGTCGCTGTCGTCGCCGTTGGTGCACAGGCCGGGAACGGCGGTGCCGTAGTCCGGGTGGCGCAGGCGGCGGTTGGCCGCGGTCGAGAGGGCGGTGGTGAAGTTGTTCGAGTACACCGACGCGCCCGGCTGCGAGTACCAGTAATCGCGGTCCCGGGTGAAGATGATGTCGCGCTTGCTGTACGAGGCACCGCCCAGCACGCGGCCACGGTCACCGGCGCTGCCGATGATCAGGCTCATTTCCTCGGTGTCGCCACCCGGCTCGGTCGGACGGCCGACGCCGTAGGTGAACTCGACGCCCTCGAAGTCCTTGCGGGTGATGATGTTGACCACGCCGCCCAGCGCGTCGGAGCCGTAAATGGCCGAGGCACCGTCGGAGAGGATTTCGATGCGCTCGACTGCCGCCATCGGGATGGAGTTCAGGTCCTGCGAGTTGCCGACCATCGGGGCGGTCGGGGCGCGGCGGCCGTCAACCAGGATGAGGGTACGGCCGGTGCCCAGGCCGCGCAGGCTGATGCCCGAGAAGCCGCCCCACGAGCTGCCGGAGCTGGACTGGTAGGAACCGAACGAGTTGAAGTTGGTGTTGCGCAGGAAGTCGGCGACGTTCACGTCACCGCTGGCCTCCAGCTGCACGCGGTCGATCACGGTGACCGGCAGGGCACCTTCGATGTCCGCGCGCTTGATGCGCGAACCGGTAACCTCGATGCGATCCAGCGTGGTCGCCTGGCGGGTGGACTCCTCGTCCTGGTCCTGGGCGAATGCAACGCCCGTGCCGGCCACGGCGGTTGCGCCCGCGACGAGCGCGAATGCAATCGCGTCGCGGAGCTTGGTGGTCTTCAGTGTCATCTCTCTCTCCAAGTGAGTCTTGGGAAATTCCCATGGGAACCCGCCGGTGGCGACAAGGCTGACGCCAAATTCGGCAAGGCCGAGGCCGATACTAGCTCCCTTGCGAGAGAAATTAAAGTGTCGTTAACAAAGCGTGCCGGTTGCGGTAAACCGGCTGGAAAACGGCAGGAATCAGAGGTCCTGCTCGTAGCGGACGTAGGGAACGGTGCCCTCGTCCTCGCCATTCTCGCCGCGCGGGGAAAACGGATTCTTGCCGCGGGTGACCACGTTTTCGGCGCCCACGGTGAGCTGCCCGCTCCACGGGGTGCGCCAGGTCAGGCCGAGCCCGACGCTGTCGAAGCGGCCCTGGCCCGGGGTATCCGTGACCTGGCCCACGATGCTGGCGCCGAAGTTGCCGTAACCGCCGCCCAGCCGCAGGCTGCGGCTGTCCCAGCGGTCCGCCATGCCGGCCGGGGCCTGCGCATACGGGATCAGCCGGGCCTTGGCCACGGTGCCCGCGATGGACACGTAGCCCTGGTCGCTGATGTTGTGCTGGGCGAAGACGGTCAGGTCGTTGCCATCCACCTGGCTGGCGGTGCCGCGGGCACCGGGAGCCAGCCACGCCGGCAGGTTGCCGTGGCTGTCGCCGACGGTCACCCCCACGCGGCCGCTGCCATGGCTGAAGGCGGCCGTGGCGCTGCTGCGCTGCGCCCCGCCGCTTGTGTCGCCGTCGAGCGAGGCAAGCATGCAGTTGTTGGCGAGGTTGCCCAGCGCCGCTGCAAGGCCACCCTGGTGGTTGCACAGCAGGGCAAGTGAATCGCCGACCTCCAGGCCGAACCGGGCGTCAAGGGTGTTTCCGCCGAATCGCATGCCCGCGCCCGGGCGGGGGTCATCGGCGGTGGGCTCCAGCACCAGCAGGGCCTCGATCTGGCCGCTGTTGTTCCACACCGGCAGCACCGCCTGGTCCCGGTCCTGCGCATGCGCGCCCGTTGCCGCGCCAAGGGCGAGCACGACGGGAAGCAAAAGCTTGTTCATGCGCAGCGACATATGGACAGTCGACCCGTTGGCAGGGCCGGAAGTTCCTTCTCCAGGAACGTCCGACTCTAGCCGGTTGATGTTTCCTTAACAATCCCCCGAACTCCGCCACCTCTTCACTGGAGTCGTGGCGGGGCCTCCATTGGAGCCTGCCTCCCGGTGAAGAGAGCGTCAATGTCCGCTTGCCGGAACTGGTACGTCTGTCCGCAGAACTCGCAGCGCACCGAGGCCAGGCCATCGATCACAGCAGCGTCCGCCTCGGCCTGGCCCAGGGCGGTGAGCATCTCCGAAACCCGCTCGAGCGAGCAGGAGCAGTCAAAGCGCAGCTCGCGCCCGCCCATCGGCTCGGGCGATTCCTCGTGGAACAGACGGCGCAGCAGGGTGGATGCATCCCATGCCAGGAGTTCCGCGGGTTCCAGGGTGTCGAACAGGACGGAAGCGCGGTTCCAGCCGTCGGCGTCCCCTTCGGCGCCGGGCAGCTGCTGCAGCATCAGACCGGCGGCGGCGTTGCCATCGGCGGCCAGCAGGATCCGGGTGGGGAGCTGCTCGGAGCGCAGGAAATAGTCTTCGAAGGCCCCGGAGAGCGATTCGGAGGCAAGTTCCACCAGCCCCTGGTAGCGCACCGGCTCGCGCTGGCCGTGGCCGGGATTCTCGATGGTGATGGCCAAGGTGGCACCGGCACCGGCCTGCCGCAGGTCGCGCGGGATGGACTGCGTGCCCTCGGCCAGGCGCACGATGCCGCGCAGGGTGCCCCTGGCGGTGCATTCGGCGAACAGCGTGCGCAGGGCGCCGCTGCCGCGCAGGTGCACCGACAGCCGGCCGTCGACCTTGACGTGGGCGGTGAACAGCGCCGAGGCTGCGGCCGCTTCGCCCAGCAGCGTGGTGGCCTCGGCGGGGAGGCCGTCGACGCGCGCGCGGATCTGGGCCCAGGTGTCACCCAGGTGCACGCGCACGCCGCGCACTCCGGCGCGGGGCAGGAGGAAGCGGTCGAGGCGATCGGTATCGGGGGTGGGCTGGCTCATGGGCTCGTGACGTAGGCGCGGCGTGCGCTGGTGATAATGGCGGCCGCGTCGGAACTGGAATGGAGAGTGTCCTGTATGGGGGCGGGTGGCCGGGTGTACAAGCGGGGGGCGCGGCGATGAGCCGCAGGCGGGGACGGCGTCGCTGGCTGCGCCGGCTGCTGATGCTGCCGGTCGTGCTGGTGCTGTTGAGCGTGTTGCAGGTCGTCGTGCTGCGCTTCGTGGATCCGCCGGTGTCGATGGTGATGGTCGAACACCGGCTTCGCGCCTTGATGGACGGGGACGATTCCTTCCGCCTGCAGTACCACTGGCGCGACCTTGATCAAATTGCCCCGTCGCTGCCGCTGGCGGCGATCGCGGCCGAGGACCAGCGTTTCGCCGCGCATCGCGGCTTCGACCTGGAGGCGATCGAAAAGGCGCGCGAGCAGCACGCGCGCGGCGGGCGCCTGCGGGGCGCCAGCACCATCAGCCAGCAGACCGCCAAGAACGTGTTCCTGTGGAGCGGCCGCAGCTGGGTGCGCAAGGGGCTGGAGGCCTGGTACACGGTCCTCATCGAGCTGGCCTGGCCCAAGCAGCGGATCCTGGAGATGTATGTGAACGTGGCCGAGTTCGGGCCCGGGGTGTACGGGGCGCAGGCGGCCGCGCGCGAGTTCTTCGGCAAGGACGCGGACGCGCTGACCGCGGCCGAGAGCGCGCGGCTGGCGGCGGTGCTGCCCAGCCCGCGCCGCTACAGCGCCGCCAATCCCGGCCCCTACGTGCAGCGGCGCACCGGCCAGATCCAGCGCCAGATGCGCCAGATCGGCGGCGAGGCCTACCTGGACAAACTGTAGGAACGTTTGTGGCTAGGATGGCGCGATGACTGCAGACCTGCTGACGATCGTGGTGGCCGCCTGGAACGAGGCGGAGGCGCTGCCCAAGCTGCATCCGCGCATCTCGGCGGTGCTGGACGGACTGCGGGGCGACCAGGGCCTTCGCGGCCGGGTCCTGTACGTGGATGACGGCAGCACCGACGGCACCTGGCAGGTGATGCGCGAGATCGCGGCGGCCGACCCGCGGGTCTCGCTGCTGCGCCTGTCGCGCAACTTCGGCAAGGAGCTGGCGCTGACCGCCGGCCTGGATGCGGTGACCGAGGGTGCAGCGCTGATCCTGGACGCCGACGGCCAGGACCCGCCGGAGCTGGCGCCGGAGTTCGTGGCGCGCTGGCGCGAGGGGTACGACGACGTGTACGGCACGCGCACCGTGCGCGAGGGCGAAGGCTGGTTGAAGCGGGCATCGGCCCACGGCTTCTACCGGGTGATGCAGCGGCTGTCCAAGACGCCGATCCCGGTGGACACGGGCGACTACCGGCTGCTCTCCCCGCGCGCCCTGGCCGCGCTGCGCCAGCTGCGGGAGCGGCACCGGTTCATGAAGGGGCTGTTCGGCTGGGTGGGCTTCAACCGCATCGCGATTGCCTACGAGCGCCAGCCGCGTTCGGCCGGGCGCAGCAAGTACAACCTGTGGAAGCTGTGGAACTTCGCGCTCGAGGGCGTCACCAGCTTTTCCACCGCGCCGTTGCGCGTGGCCACCTACGCCGGGCTGGCCACCGCGCTGCTGGCGTTCGGCTACGGCGTGTGGATCGTGGCCAATGCCCTGCTGTACGGCGACGCGGTCCAGGGCTGGCCCACGATGATGGCCGTGATCCTGTTTCTGGGCGGGACCCAGTTGATGGCGCTGGGCTTCATCGGCGAATACCTGGGCCGGCTGTACCTGGAGTCGAAGCAGCGGCCGCTCTACCTCGTGGACACCTGGCTGCCCGCGGAAGGGGTACAGTCGGAGGCGACCCTGTCAAGAGGAGGAGTGCACGATGCGTACCGTCAGGCATCTGCTGGAGGAGAAGGGGCATGAGGTCCATGCCATCGATCCGGACGCGGCGGTGCTGGAGGCGATCCGGCTCATGGCGGAAAAGCAGGTAGGCGCCGTCGTGGTGATGCGGGGCCGGGAGCTGGTGGGCATGCTTTCCGAGCGCGACTATGCGCGCAAGGTGATCCTGGCAGGGCTTTCGTCACGCGATACCCCGGTCCGCGACATCATGACCAGCGACGTGGTGACGGTGGGCCTGGACGACCACGTCCCGGGGTGCATGGAAATCGTGACCCGCCGGCGGGTGCGCCATCTGCCGGTCGTTGACGCGGGCGGGACGGTGCTGGGGCTGGTGTCGATCGGAGATCTTGTCAAGGCGGTCATCGCCGACCAGCAGACCGAGCTGGAACACCTGCACAGCTATATCGCGGGCTGACCGCGGCTAGAGCGCGTACTCGCCGCCGCAGTCGGCGTCTTCCCCGGGACCCAGTTCCAGCGTCGCCAACAGGGCCGCGGGCGGGGCGATGCTGCCCAGCGCCAGCGCGATTGCCCCGCGCACGCCCAGCCTGCCCATGTCCGGCCGGAAGCCCGGGTCCGCGAAGGTGCCATCGATGACCAGCGGCGATCGCAGCGCCAGCAGGCTGCGGTCTTTCGGCCTTGGCCGCAGCTCCAGGTCCAGCGACTCCTCCTCCAGGTCGATCGTTCCTTCGCCGACGATGAGGGTGTCGGTGGTGTCGAAGGCGATCGCGCGGGATTTCATCAATCCTTGCTCGACCTGGAAATCCGCGAACGCGCAGTTGATCGGGATCTGCCGGTCGCCGGTGACGAGGAACCGTAGCGCTTCGAAGATGTCGATGCCCGCCAGCTCCACGATCAGGTTGCTGATCTGCCCGCGGCCCATGCCCACCATCACCTCGCCGCTTGCGCTGCCCAGCATCCCCGCGATGGAGTTGCCATGCCCGGTGAGTCCGATCTCGCCGCCGATGGCACCCAGGGTGTCTTCCACCACCTCGCTGTCGGGGAACATGTGCTGCAGGTCCAGGCCGCGCAGGCTGGCGTCCAGCCGCGTTTCGATGACATCCCCCCGGGCATCCATGCGGACGTTGGAGCGGATCGTGCCGCCGGCCACGCCGAAATCCAGGGGTTCGAGCGTCAGCAGGCCGTCGTCGAGTGACAGGTTGGCGTCCATGTGGTCGAGCGGCAGGACGGGCGAATCGATCCTCTGCGCGCGCAGGCGTACATCGGCGTCCATGGCGCGCAATTGCCCGAGCGCGTAGGTGGTGTCGGGCAGGATGCGCCCACTCGCCGCCTGTTCGGCCGCGCGTGCCTCCAGCTCCGGGTTGCTGGTGTCGCCGGGGCCGGCCTTGGGGGCACCGCCCACCAGACCCGCCAGGTCATCGAAGTCGAGCAGGTCGGACACCAGATCGGCGCTGAAGTGTGGCCGTTCGCCGCCCACGGTGACGGTGACGTTGCCGGCCAGGTCACTGTCGCCGACCGTGCCGCGGAATTCCCGGTAGGTCCAGACATCGCCGTCGCGGCCCAGGCGCCCGTCCAGCGCATAGGCCGGCGTGTCCGGGAGGGCGATGCCAAGGAGCGGGTAGAGGTCCTGCAGGTTGGCGCCTTCAAGTTGCATCTGCACGTCGAAGTGGCGGAACTGGAACGGATTGAACAGGCGCCCGCGGGCGTGGGCGCTGGTGCGGCCGGCGCGGGCGCTCAGGTCCACGCCATAGCCCGCCCCGGATTCGGATTGCTGGAGCTCAAGCAGCGAAGCCACCCGACCTTCCAGGCTGAAGTCGTTGCCCCGCCACTGGCCGGTGCCTTCCACCATGACGGGTGGCGCAACGCCTTCGCTGGCGGCTTCCCGGCTCTGCATGCGGACGTCGATGCGGGTGTCATCGGCCGGGTGCAGGAACACGAGCTCACCGCCTTCGATCCACAGCCGGTCGATCCGGGGCGGCTGGCCGTCGCCGGTGGAATCACCGAAGAGGTTCCAGTTGCCGCCCTCGCCGCTGGTCTCCAGGCGCACCTGCGGCCGGACCAGCTCGATTTCGGGAATCCAGGCCTCGCGCCGGAACAGCAACGAGGGCAGGTGCACGCGGATGCCGGCTTGCTCGGCGCTGGCCATTTCTTCCTCTTCCGACCAGGCGGCATTGCCCAGCCGCAACCGGTCGGCGCGGATGGCCAGCGTCGAGCCGAGACCCACGTCCAGGTCCCCGCCGATGTCGAAGCTGCGGCCGGTGCGCGCCTCGACCGCGCGTTCCACCGGGCCCTTGAACCAGTTCCAGTCCCACACCAGCGCCAGGATCACCAGCGCGACGACGACAGCGCCGGCCGCGGTGAGCCACGGATGCCGGGAGAGGGCGTCGAAGACCTGGCGGTGATTGGCGCGTTCTTGCACGGAGGACTCCGCGGAAGCGACGCGTCCAGCATTGCGCCGTCCGGGTCGAACCGCGGTGAATGCGTTGTGGCCGGTTCAGCCGGCGCCAACCGGGAGGCTGCGGGTTGCCCCGCCTCGCCTACATGGGCGAGCAGGAGAGACTGTATTCGCCGTTCGTCTGGGCCAACTCGATGAAATCCCCGTCCACGACGAAACGCAGTCCCACATCCGACCAGGTGGGAGGCGTGCTGCCGGCCATTTCCCCCAGGCGGATGGTGCGGCCATCGCTGAGCGAGGCGCGGGCGACGCGCCCTTCGCGGACCAGTTCCACCGTGTTGCCGCCTTCGCAGGCGTATGCCGCAACCACGGCGCCATCGTTGGCGCGCTCCGGGTCGGCGGTTGCGGGGGCGGGCTGGGCCCCTGCTTCGGGGGTGTCCGGGCGATCGGCCTGGCAGGCGGACAGCAGCAAGGCGGCGAAGACCAGCGGCAGCGGTCGGATCATGGCAAGTCTCCGTGGCGGAAGGCGGCCCAGCATAGACCGGGAACGGTCACGATGGTGTGGCGACCTGCGCCAGCACGGCCAGGTAGTGGCACGCGCTTCCGGCGATGCAGAACAGGTGCCAGATCGCGTGCGCATAGGGCAGCGATTCGCGGTGGTAGAACACGGTGCCGAGCGTGTAGAAGAGCCCGCCCGCGAGAAGCCAGCCGAGGGTCCATCCATCCAGCGCCGCCATCACCGGCTTGATCGCCAGCACCACCAGCCAGCCCATGGCCACGTAGACCAGCGTGGACAGGATCCGGAACCGGCCGGTGTAGAACAGCTTGAACACCATCCCGGCCAGCGCCAGCGACCAGATGGCCGCGAACAGGCCGCAGCCAAGCGTCCCGCGCAGGCCAACCAGGGTGAAGGGCGTATAGGTCCCGGCGATCAGCAGGTAGATCGCACAGTGGTCGAAGACCTTCAGACGGCGCTTGACGAGCGGATCGTGGAACGAGTGGTACAGCGTGGAGGCCAGGTACAGCAGCACCAGGCTGATGGAGAACACGATCGCCGAGCCCAGCTGCCATCCGTCGCCGCGCAGCGCGGCCAGGGTGACCAGGACGATACCCGCAACCAGCGCGGCGGCGGTGCCGACGGCATGGGTGAGGGCGCTTGCGCGCTCCTCCCGCAGCTGCAGCGGCGTCAGCTCAAGGGTGTGCATCTCGGGGCCCGGGGGAGGCAGGGCCCCTGATTAAACCACGCGCCCCGCAGGGACGGCATGGACCTGCGTCAAGTGTGGGCCTGCTCCCGGGTGGCGTCGAAGCGGATGTCCGGCCAGCGCTCCTGGGCCAGCTGCAGGTTCACCCGCGTGGGCGCCAGGTAGACCAGTTCGCCGGCCGCATCCAGGCCGAGGTTGGAGGCGTTCTTCTCGCGGAACTCCTCCAGCTTCTTCGCATCGTCGCAGTGGATCCAGCGGGTGGTCACCACGCCCACGGGCTCGAAGATGGCATCCACGCCGTATTCGGCCTTGAGCCGGTAGGCGGCGACGTCGAACTGGAGCACGCCGATCGCGCCCAGGATCAGGTCGTTGGACATCAGCGGCCGGAAGAACTGGGTCGCGCCTTCCTCGCTCAGCTGCTCCAGGCCCTTCTGCAGCTGCTTGAGCCGCAGCGGATCGCGCAGCCGCGCCCGGCGGAACAGCTCCGGGGCGAAATTGGGGATGCCGGTGAAGGTGAGCTGCTCGCCCTCGGTGAAGGTGTCGCCGATGGCGATCGTGCCGTGGTTGTGGATGCCGATCACGTCGCCCGGGTAGGCCTCGGCCGCGATCTCGCGGTCGCTGGCCATGAAGGTCAGGGCGTTGGCCAGCTTCATGTCCTTGCCGCTGCGGGTGTGGAAGGCCTTCATGCCGGCCTCGAACCGGCCCGAGCACACGCGCATGAACGCCACCCGGTCGCGGTGCTGAGGATCCATGTTGGCCTGGATCTTGAACACGAAGCCGGTGAGCTTTGGCTCATCGGCGCTGACCTCGCGGGTGGTGGTCTGGCGCGGCTGCGGCGCCGGCGCGTGCTTGACGAAGAAGTCCAGCAGCGGCTGCACGCCGAAGTTGTTCACCGCCGAGCCGAAGAACACCGGCGTCTGCCGGCCCGCCCGGTACGCGTCCAGGTCGAACGGTTCACTGGCGCCCTGCACCAGCTCCAGCTCGTCGCGCACCTCGTCCAGCATCGCCTTGCCAATGCGCTCCTCGAGTCCAGGCGCGTCAATGGAAGGGAAGATGGTGGAGTCCTTGCGGGTGAAGTTGCGGCCCTGTTCGTACAGGTGCACTTCGCCCGAGACCAGGTGCACCACGCCCTTGAGCCGCTTGCCCATGCCGATCGGCCAGGTCACCGGCGCGCACTGGATGCCCAGCACGCTTTCCACCTCGTCCAGCAATTCAATCGGGTCGCGCCCCTCGCGGTCGAGCTTGTTGATGAAGGTCATGATCGGCGTGTCGCGCATGCGGCACACCTCCATCAGCTTGATGGTCCGCTCCTCCACGCCCTTGGCCACGTCGATCACCATCAGCGCCGAGTCCACGGCGGTCAGCACCCGGTAGGTGTCCTCGCCGAAGTCTGCGTGGCCGGGGGTGTCGAGCAGGTTGACGATGCGCCCGTCGTAGGGGAACTGCATCACCGAGCTGGTCACGGAGATGCCGCGCTCCTGCTCCAGCTTCATCCAGTCGCTGGTGGCGTGGCGCGCGGCCTTGCGACCCTTCACCGAGCCGGCCATCTGGATCGCGCCGCCGAACAGCAGCAGTTTTTCGGTGAGCGTGGTCTTGCCAGCGTCCGGATGCGAGATGATCGCGAAGGTGCGGCGGCGGGCGGCTTCTTTTGAAACGTCGGGCATGCTGGTACCCGCCGCTGCTGGCGCCGGGGATTTCGGGGAAGCCGGAAATTATACGGCTATTCGGGTTCCGCCCCGGGGTCCCGGAAGCGCAGGATCCCGCCCGGGCCGAACATGCGGAAGGGAACCGATTCCAGGCGCATGCCGCGGTTGGCCTGGACCACGAAGTGCAGGTGCGGCCCGGTGCTGAAACCGGTATTGCCCGACAGCCCGAGCCGTTGGCCGCGGCGCACGCGCTCGCCGGGCCGCACGGCGAGGCCGTTGCTGTCCAGGTGCGCGTAAAGGGCCATGGTGCCGTCGTCATGCAGGATCCGGATGAAGTTGGCGCGACCGTCCAGTTCCAGGTCCGGGGCGCCCTCGCTGAAGCCGGCTTCCACCTGCATCACCACCCCATCGCGCGCTGCCAGCACCGGCGTGCCGGGAGGGGCCGCGAGGTCGATCGCATGGCGGTTGGCGATGTCCCGGTGGCTGCTGGCGCCGCCCCAGCCCTGGGTGACGCGGACCGGGGCGCCTTCCAGCGGCCAGCGGTACTCGACGTCGCTGGAGCGCACGTGCGGATGGCCCGGCACCGCACGCATCTGCAGGCGCGCCGCCGGGCCGACCCGGGCCACGAGGGTCCGTCCGCGCGCCGGCACCGTCGCACGTGCCGGCAGGGCGGGTTCGGAAGCGGGGACGGGACCCTGCGCGTGGAGCATCACCTCGATCGGCCCGGCCAGGCGATTCTCGGCCCAGGCCAGGGTGACGCCATCGGCAGGCTCCAGCACCAGCCGCGCGACGGCGGATGGCGCCGGCGCGCGCGCGTCGGCGCTGGCGCCCGCCACAAGCGCGGGCAGCATGCCCGCCAGGAACGCAGCGGCAAGCCTGCGCTTCAGCACTCGATGACGTTCACCGCCAGGCCACCGCGCGAGGTTTCCTTGTACTTGTCCTTCATGTCGTGGCCGGTTTCGCGCATCGTCTTGATGACCTTGTCCAGGCTGACCTTGTGCTGGCCATCACCCCGGAAGGCCATGCGCGAGGCGTTGATCGCCTTGACCGCGCCCATGGCATTGCGCTCGATGCAGGGGATCTGCACCAGCCCGCCGATCGGGTCGCAGGTCAGGCCGAGGTTGTGCTCCATGCCGATCTCCGCGGCGTTCTCGATCTGCACCGGAGTGCCGCCGAGGGCCGCGGTGAGGCCGGCGGCGGCCATCGAGCAGGCCACGCCCACTTCCCCCTGGCAACCCACCTCGGCGCCGGAGATGGAGGCGTTTTCCTTGTAGAGGATGCCCACGGCGGCGGCCGTGAGCAGGAAATCGAACACGCCCTGCTCGTTGGAACCGGGGCAGAAGCGGTCGTAGTAGTGCAGCACGGCCGGGATGATGCCGGCGGCGCCGTTGGTGGGCGCGGTGACCACCCGCCCGCCCGCGGCATTCTCCTCGTTGACCGCCAGCGCGTAGAGGTTCACCCAGTCAAGCGTGGTCAGCGGGTCGCGCAGCGCGGCCTCGGGGCGGGCGGAGAGCTCTGCGTACATGGCTGGCGCGCGGCGGCTGACGTTGAGGCCGCCGGGCAGGGTGCCCCCGTTGCGGATCCCGCGCTGCACGCAGGACTGCATCGCCGCCCACAGTTCCCGCAGTCCCTCGCGGATTTCGTCCCCGCTGCGCCAGCACTGCTCGTTCTCGAACATCATCTGCGCAATCGACAGGCCGGTCTCGCGCGCCCTCGCCAGCAGTTCGTCGCCGCTGGAAAACGGATGCGGAACGGCGGTGGTGTCCGCCACGATGCGGTCTTCGGCCGCCTCATCCTGGTTGACCACGAATCCGCCGCCGACCGAATAATAGTCGCGGCTGGCGATCTCGTTGCCCTGTGCGTCGTAGGCGGAAAAGCGCATCCCGTTGGTGTGGAAGGGCAGCTTCTCGCGCTTGTTCATCACCAGGTCGCGCTTTTCCACGAACGTGACTTCGTGGCTGCCGGCCAGGCGGATGCGGCTGCTGCCGCGGATGCGCTCCAGCGCCGCCGGGATGATGCCCGGATCGATCACGTTGGGCATGTGCCCTTCCAGGCCCATCATCACCGCCTTGTCGGTGCCGTGCCCGCGCCCGGTCATGGCCAGCGAACCGAAGACTTCGGCGCGCACGCGGGCCACGTCATCGATGCGGCCGGCCTGGACCAGCCAGCGGTCCACGAAGCGCGCGGCGGCGCGCATGGGGCCGACGGTGTGGGACGAACTCGGCCCGATGCCGATCTTGTAAAGGTCGAAAGTGCTCACTGCCATGCCGTTATTCTATCCGGCCCGCCCGACTTTCCCGCCCTGCCCATGTCCAGCCCCGACCAGGCCGCTTCCGCTGCGCTGATCCTGTTCCAGCGCGACGACTGCCCCCTGTGCGACCAGGCCCTCGAAGTGCTGGCGCGGGCGCGGGTGCCGGAATTTGAAACCGTGTGGATCGACGGCGACGATGCGCTCGAGGGGCGCTATGGAATCCGGGTGCCGGTGTTGCGTGACGGGACGACCGGCCGGGAGCTGGACTGGCCGTTTGATGCCGACATGGCGCGGGATTTCGTCGCCGGCGCCTGACGCCGGGCCCGCTGCCCCGGGAGCACGGGGGAGGCGACCTCCGTCATCGGTCGGTGTCCCAGGTGAATTTCGCATCCGGCGCCGCCACCGCTTCCACTTCCAGCCGCAGCTCCACGGTGTCTCCGATCACGCCGGGCCAGGCGGTGATCCCGAAGTCGGCGCGGCTGAGGGTGGTGGTTGCGGAAAAGCCGGCGGTGCGCCGGAAGGGCGGCAGCGGATGCCGGCTGACGTCGTTGAACACCGCCTCCAGGGCAACGGGGCGGGTGACGCCGTGCAGGGTGAGCCTGCCGTGGATGCGCAGGCGGCGCGGGCCGAGGGGTTCCACCCGCTCCGACACATAGACGGCATGCGGGTGGCGGTGCGCGTCGAGCAGGCCCGGTGCCAGCGTGGCGCGGTTCCATTCCGCATCCCCCAAGTCCATCCGCTGCAGCGGGACCCATGCTTCCAGCTGCGCCGAGGACCAGTCATCCGGGTCCATGCGCAGGGTGCCGGTAGTGCCGGAAACGGTGCCGATCGACCGGGAGAACCCGGCGTGGTCGATCGCGAACATCACCCGCGTATGCACCGGGTCCAGCGCGTACATGCGCGATTCCGCGGCCGCGTGGTGGCATGCCAATAGTCCGGCGGCCAACACTAGCGCGGCCAGGGGGCGGGCCCGCGTGCGCCGGGCGGCGGGTTTCGCGCGGCTGCGGCCGCTGGGGAAATGCCGTCGCGACCCGGGTTGAAGGAATGCAAAGAGCGTGCTGCGCAAGGTGGCGTCCAAGGGCTTGCCCATCGTGGCGGCGGCGACCGCCTGCGCCAGTCTGCCGCATTCCCCGCGCCCGCGGCAGCGCGCCGGCAGCACGCAGCTGGCGGGCACGCTAACCTAGCCGCCCGGGGAGGGCATGGGGCGGACGTGGAGTCGATCCTGAAATGGCTGTTCGCGGTGGCGATCCTGTTGCCGGCCATGGCCGTGCACGCCGCCGGGGATGTGCCCCGGCCCCGCCAGATCTCGGTGGCCGACGGGCTGCCCTCGAACCACGTCAGCGACATCGTCGAGGATGCGCAGGGGTTCCTGTGGATTGCGACGTCGGACGGCCTGGCGCGCTACGACGGCACCGGTTTCAGAGTGTGGCAGATCGAGGACGGGCTGCCCGACAGCTACCTGTGGGCGCTGGACATCGATTCGAGCGGACGGATCTGGCTCGGGACCACGCTCGCAGGCCTGGTCTGCTTCGATCCGCGTGCCGGCAGCTTCCTGGGCGCCGCCGGGCTGGGCGTCCCGGAGCTGGAAGGCGAGCAGGTCTGGGCGGTGGCGGTGGACGACCGGGACCGCGTCTGGTTCGGCACCGCCAGCTCGGGCCTGTACCGGCGGGACCCGGACGGCGGGATTGAACGGTTCATGCCGGTGGAGGGCGATCCGCGCAGCCTGCCTTCGCCTGCGGTCAGCGTGGTTGAGGTCGCGCCCGACGGCGCCATCTGGGTCGGCACCCGCGGCGGCGCAGCGCGCTGGACGGGCCGGGACTTCGAACGCCTGGCGGACGACGCGCTGCCCGATGGCAGGGTGAATTCCATCGTCTTCGAAGCCGATGGCAGCGCCTGGATCGGAACCGCCCGCGGCGTGGCGCTGCGCCGGCCCGATGGGACCCTGGCCGGGCACGGCTGGGATGCGAAGGACAATACCCGCGTGATCGACGTGCTCGGGCGCGACAGCCGCGGGGACTACTGGCTGGATATCCCGGCGGGGCTGGGCTTCGCCGCCGGGCCGGACGGGCCGGTGAGCGTGCTCTCGCTGTACAGCGAATCATCGCGCGGCGAGGTCCGTCCCTACTGGACGGGCGCGCTGGAGGACCAGGAGGGCGGCGTCTGGCTGCGCAGCAACAGCCACGCGCTGTGGTACGTGCCGGCGAGCTGGCGGCGCTTCGCCATCCACGTGCGCCGGGTGGGCGATCCGGAGACGGTTGGCAACGCGCGGGTGATCGCAATCGCCCCTGCGGCCGGGGGCGGCGTCTGGCTGGTGGGCAGCAGCGGCGTCCTCGACCGCTTTGATCCGGCCACCGGGGCGGTGCAGCGGGTGATGGAAGACGTGGGACAGGGCCTGGTCCTGCGCGGCGTCCTCCAGGACCGCCGCGGCAATGTCTGGGTGGGCTATACCTCGGGCCTGGCCAGGCTGGACCCGCGGACCGGGGCCATCAGGCGCTGGGGCGTGGACGATGAGCACGACGCGATCCCGGTGCCGATGAGCGTGGGAGGGCTGGTGGAAGGCGATGACGGCCTGGTGTGGATGCTCAACGGCGAGGCGCTCGTGCAGGCCCGTGACCTGGAGGGCAGGGTGGTTGCCAGCTTCGGCCAGGGCGACGGGCTGGGCCTGGAGCAGGATGAGAACGTCAAGTCCCTGTTGCGCGGGCCGGACGGGCGGATCTGGATCGGCACGACCCGCGGGCTGCGGCGCATGGCCGATGATGGCTCGCGCTGGGAGCCCGTGCCTGGCGCCGCGCGTGGCGTGACCTCGGCGGTCGCGACCGACGGCGGCCGGGTGTGGGTGACCGGTACCGGCAGCCTGTCGGCCTGGGAGTGGGACGGCGGGAAGCTGCGGCAGACGCTGGCGCTGGGGCCGCGGGAGGGGCTTCCCCAGGTGCCGTTCAGCGGGGTGGTGGCGGACCTGCAGGGCAACCTGTGGCTCACCAGCACCCGCGGGCTGGTGCGCGTGGACGCCACCGACAACAGTATCCGCAGCTGGGGCGTGGGCGACGGACTCCCCAGCCAGCACATGGACAATCCCCCGCTGTTCGATCCAGTGAGCCGCCGGATCCTGGTGGGGACATCGGACGGCCTGGTGGTGTTCGATCCGGAGGCGCAGGAGGAAGGCAGCCTGACGCCCAACCTGGTGATCTCCGCGGTCCAACTGCGCCATCAGCCGCCGTTCCCGCCGGAACAGCCGTTCACCCTGAAGCACAGCGACCGCGACCTGCGGGTGGAGGCGCGCCTGCTGTCGTTCCGCAATCCCGCCCGCAACCATTACCGCTTCCGGCTGCTGGGGTATGACGACGACTGGGTGGACGTCGGCGCGAGCGGGGAGCGGGTGTTCTCGCAGCTGCCGGCCGGGAACTGGCGGCTCGAGGTGGTCGCCCGGAACGCGGACAACCTGTGGTCGCAGGTGCGCACCATCGACTTCTCCGTGGCGCCACCCTGGTGGCGCACGCCGGCGGCGAGGGCGCTGTTCGTGCTGGCCGCGCTGGGGCTGGCTGCCTGGACGGCACACGCGTACCGCGCGCGGCTGCGGCGCCGCCACGAATGGCAGCTGGCCGAGCACAAGCGCGCGCTGGCCGAGCAGGCTTCGCTGGCCAAGACGCGCTTCCTGGCAAACCTGGGGCACGAGGTCCGCACGCCGATGACCGGGGTGCTGGGGATGAGCGAGCTGCTGCTGGGAACGCCGCTGGAGGAGCGGCAGAGGCGCTACGCGGAATCCATCCACGATGCCGGTGACCACCTGCTGCGGCTGCTCAACGATGCGCTCGACCTGGCGCGCATCGAAGCCGGCAGGATGCATTTCGACCAGCAGCCCTTCGACCTCCGGGCGCTTCTGGAGGAAGTGGCCGGCATGACCGCGCCGCTTGCCGGCCAGCGCGGCCTGGCGTTCCGCAGCCACATCGACGACCGGGTCCCGGCCTGGGTGCTGGGCGACGTGGTGCGGGTGCGCCAGATCCTGCTCAACCTGCTGGGCAACGCAATCAAGTTCACCGAGCGCGGCCACGTGGAGCTGTCCGTGGAGCGTGGCGGCGGCGACAGCGTGAAGTTCATCGTGGCCGACACCGGGCCGGGCCTGAACCCCGAGCAGCGGGAGCGCCTGTTCCGCCGCTTCGAGCAGGCCGAGGGTCCGCAGAACGGCGCCCGCTATGGGGGCAGCGGCCTGGGGCTGGCCATCTCCCAGGAGCTGGCGGCGGGCATGGGCGGCAGGATCGTGGTGGACAGCGCGCCGGGCCGCGGGACCCGTTTCGAAGTGGACCTTCCGCTGCCGGCCACGGCGCCGGCCAGGCCCGCCGGGAAGACCGCCGAAGCGCCATCGCAGCCGCTGTCGCTTTTGCTGGTCGAGGACGATCCCACGGTGGCCGAGGTGATCGGCGGGCTGCTGCGGCGCCAGGGGCACCGGGTCACCCATGCGGCGCACGCGCTGGCGGCGCTGACGGCGCTGTCGGAAGCGGCACCGGACGCCGCGCTGCTGGACCTGGACCTGCCGGGACTGGATGGCTATGCGCTCGGGCGCCAGTTCCGCGCCCAGGGCTATCGCGGCACCCTGATCGCCGTCACCGCGCGCGCCGACGCCGATTCCGAGCCGCAGGCGATGCGCGCGGGCTTCGACCGTTTCGTGCGCAAGCCGCTGACCGGGGCGATCCTGGCGCAGGCGCTGGCGGGCGTGGCGCCCGCAGGCGCGGCGCAGGCCGCGCCCGGGGAGGAGTGATCAGCGCGCGCTGTAGGCGTGCACTTCCTCAACCAGCACCGCCACGTGGTCGGGGTCCATGTCCGGGGACATGCCGTGCCCGAGGTTGAACACGTGGCCCTCGCGCGAGCCGCCGTTGCCGTCGCGGTAGCTGTCCAGGACGGTGCGCACTTCGCGGCGGATGGCTTCGGGCGAGCCGTACAGGACGGTGGGGTCCAGGTTGCCCTGCAGCGCCACCCGTCCACCCGTGGCGCGGGCGGCGTCGGCCAGGTCCATCAGCCAGTCCACCCCCAGGCTTTCGGCCCCGGTGCCGGCGAGCTCGCCGAGGTAGTTGCCGTTGCCACGGCCGAACAGGATCAGCGGCGTGCGGTCGTCGCCTTCGCCGCGCTCCAGCTCGCGCGCGATGCGCGCCAGGTAGGGCAGGGAGAATTCGCGGTACATGGCCGGGGAAAGGACGCCCCCCCAGGTGTCGAACACCTGCAGCGCCTGGGCGCCGGCCGCGCGCTGGGCGGCCAGGTAGGCGATCACCGCGTTGGTGTTGACCTCCAGCAGCCGGTGCAGCGCCTCCGGGTCGTTGTGCGCCATCGCCTTGATGATCGAGAAGTTCCTGCTGCCGCCGCCTTCGACCATGTAGCAGGCCAGGGTCCAGGGGCTGCCGGAGAAGCCGATCAGCGGCACCTTGCCGTCCAGTTCGCGGCGGATCACGCGCACCGCGTCCATGACATAGCGCAGCTCGGTTTCCATGTCCGGCACGCCCAGCTTCGCGATCGCGGCGCCGTCGCGCAGCGGGCGCTCGAACTTCGGCCCCTCGCCGTCGGCGAAGTACAGGCCCAGGCCCATCGCGTCGGGGATGGTGAGGATGTCGGAGAACAGGATGGCCGCGTCCAGCGGGAACCGGCGCAGCGGCTGCAGCGTGACCTCGCAGGCCATGTCGGGGTTCTTGGCCAGGTTGAGGAAGCTGCCGGCCTCGGCGCGGCTGGCGCGGTACTCGGGCAGGTAGCGGCCGGCCTGGCGCATCAGCCACACCGGGGTGCGGTCGACGGGCTGGCGGCGCAGGGCGCGCAGGAAGCGGTCGTTCTGGAGGGTCTGGGACACGGTTCTGGTTCCTGGGTCTGATGCGATGCTCAGCCGCGGGGAAGGTCCGCGCCCTGCGCGAACATGAGCTGGAATCCGCGCTTGAGCTGCTGGTCGCGGGCCTGTTCCAGGGCGGCGAATGCTTCGCCCTGGTCCAGGTATTGCTGGCGCCGGACGGTGCTGCGGCCGCCGATCTGGCCGCTCTCGCGGATCAGGGTCCAGCCCCCCAGCAGGTCGCGCTGCAACATGAGCTGCACGAAACGCGGGGGTTCGCTGCCATCGGGGCGTTGTTGCAGGAGCAGGCGCATCCTCCAATTGTAAAGCTTGCGGTTCGCGGGCGGTCCGGCCTCCCTGCCCGGACCCCCGGGGTCGCCGGGGCAAAGGACGGCGCGCAGGCGTTCAGCGCAGGACGTCCAGGACCGCCTCCTCCGGGACGTCGCCCAGGATGCGGGCCCGGCCGGCGCCGTTCCAGCCGATGAAGCGCAGGCCGTCGGCACGGGCCTTCTTGTCCAGGCGCATGAGGTCAAGCAGGCGCTGCGGGTCCAGGCCGGCGGGCAGGTGGACCGGGAGGCCGAACCGGGCGAGCAGCGCCTGCAGGCGGTCGCCGTCGGCGATCGGGGCCAGGCCAAGGCGTTCCGACAGGCGCGCGGCGAGCACCATGCCCACGGCGACGGCCTCGCCGTGGTTGAGGCCGCCGTAGCCCTGGGCGGTTTCGATGGCGTGGGCGAAGGTGTGGCCGAAGTTGAGCAGGGCGCGCTCCCCGTGCTCGAACGGGTCGCGGGCCACGATCGCGGCCTTGTGCTGGCAGCTGCGGGCGATGGCTTCACGCAGGGCGGCATCGTCCCCGCCCAGCAGCCGCCCGGCATGTGCTTCCAGCCAGTCCAGGAAGGGCGCGTCGCCGATGGCACCGTATTTGACGACCTCCGCCAGGCCCGCCCGCAGTTCGCGGGGGGGCAGGGTGCGAAGCGTTGCCGTGTCGGCGAACACCGCCACCGGCGGGTGGAAGGCGCCCACGAGGTTCTTGCCCTGGGGCAGGTCCACGGCAGTCTTGCCCCCCACCGACGAATCAACCATGGCCAGCAGGGTGGTGGGCAGTTGCACGCAGTCAATGCCGCGCATCCAGCACGCGGCGGCAAAGCCGGCCAGGTCGCCGACCACGCCGCCGCCCAGGGCGAACACGCAGGCGTCGCGGCGCGCACCCATGGTGGCCAGCGCATCGATGGCGCGGGCAAAGCCCGCCAGGGTCTTGGACGCTTCACCGGCAGGCAGGACCAGGCGCGCCACCGCGAGCCCGGGCCGTGCTCCACGCAGCGCCGCTTCCAACGCGTCCGCATAGAGCGGCGCCACGGCGTCGTCGCTCACCACCAGCACCTGGTCGCCGCGCACCGGGGAGCACAGCGCGCTGCCGTCGGCAAGCAGCCCGGCGGAGATCCGGATGGAATAGGGCCGTTCGCCCGCCACTTCCACGGTGCGTTGCAGGCCGCTCATTCCCGTTCCGCCTCCGGCCTGCGGGTGCCTTCCCAAAGGCCCTCCAGGAGCCTGCCCAGGCGCGCGGCGGCGGCGCCGGGGGCGTCCTCGCCGGTATCGAAGCCCAGGTGGGACACCTGCCGGTACAGCAGATCGCGCACGGCGGCCAGGCGTTGCAATACGCCTTCGCGGTCCCCGCAGCCAAGAAGCGGGCGACTGTGGTCGCGGGCCAGGCGCTGCAGCTGGACGGGCAGGCTGACCTGCAGGTGCACCACGAACCCGCGCTCGCGCATCAGCGCCCGGTTGCCTTCATCAAGCACCGCGCCGCCGCCGGTGGCCACGACCAACCGGTCGCGCGCGAGCACATCCGCCAGCGCCGCGCGCTCGCGGGCGCGGAAGCCGGGTTCGCCTTCGCAGTCGAAGATGGTGGTGATGCTGGCGCCGGTGCGGCGCTCGATCTCCTCATCCAGGTCCACGAACCCGAACCCCAGTCGCGCCGCCAGGCGCCGGCCGATCGAAGACTTCCCGGCGCCCATCGGCCCGACGAGGATGAGGTTGGGTGCGGCGTGCATCCGGTGATGCTATCAGCGGCGGCGGCCTTCGCGTGGCCCTTACGATCCGCGATGCATGGTCGGGAGTGCCGGCCCCCGGGGCCGGGATCATCCATTCCAGAGGGGTCTGACCATGTCCGTTGCCAAAGTCATCGAACTCAACGCGTCCTCGCCCACCAGCATGGAGGACGCGGTCAAGCGCGGCCTGGCCAAGGCGGCCGAGTCCGTGAAGAACATCCAGGGCGCGTGGGTGAACGAAATCAAGGTGGTCTGCGGCGAGGGCGGCGACGTCACCGAGTGGCGGGTCAACCTGCGGGTGACCTTCATCGTGGAGTGAGCGGGCGGCGGCGCCCGTCCAGCGGCACCACCAGGTCCGCGATCGACGGCAGCTCGCGCATTGCCTGGCGGCTGACCCGTTCGAAATGGCAGACGAAGCGTTCGACGGCGGCGCGGTCCATGCCGCGCCGCCCGGGGTTGGCATTGCGCAGCGCCTGCTCCTGTTCCCAGCGCCACCCGGGGACGACCTCGAAGCCCGGTGGCTGCAGGTAAAGCAGGCGGTCGATCCGACCCCACAGCGGCGGATAGGCGCGGGCCAGGGCGTCGTTGCACCAGCGGCGCCAGCGGCCGTCGGGATCCTCGTCGCGCTCGAGCGCGTTGACGGGTCGCTCGAGTTCAGCGTCGGCCTGCGCCGGGGTGCCCAGGAACCAGCCTTCGAACACCACGAGGTCCACGCCTTCCAGACGCGGCCACTGCGGGCGCGGAAGTCGCCGGTCGGCGAGCTTGTCGAAGCGGGGCAGGATGGCGCTGCCCTGGCGCAGGGCATCCAGGGTCCGGCAGGCCAGGTCAACGTCGTGGGTGCCGGGCGGCCCGCGCGTGGCCAGCAGCGGGTGGACCTCGCGTGCGAGTGCCTGGCGGGCATCGTGGTCGAGGTAGAAGTCATCGATCGATACGCTGGCCAGGCGCACTCCCGCCGTGGCCGCGGCGCCCGCCAGCTGCGCGGTCAGGGTCGATTTCCCGCAGCCCTGCGGCCCGGTGATGCCGTAGATGCGGGCGCCGCTGGCGAGGATGTCGGCGAGTACCCGCTGCACGAAGCTGGCGTCGAAGGCGTTGGCGTGGCGCGGATGCAGCGTCTGGGCCATGGCGCCACAATAGCGGAATGAACCCTGACGACCCCTACCTGGAAGCCCTGGCCACCTTCGACCTGCTGTTCGAGGAAGCGGAAGCCGCCGGGGAGCCCGACTGCACCGCCATGGTGGTGGCCAGCGCCGACGCCGATGGCCGGCCCTCGGCCCGGACCGTGCTGATGAAGGCCCACGACCCGCGCGGGTTCGTGTTCTACACCCACCTGGACGGGCGCAAGGGCAGGGAATTGCAGGCCAATCCGCGCGCCGCGCTGCTGTTCCACTGGCCGCGGGTGCGCAGGGGGGTGCAGGTGCGCATCGAGGGTGGGGTCTCGATCGTGGATGACGCCGAGGCCGATGCGTATTTCGCCTCGCGACCGCGGGGAAGCCAGCTGGGAGCCTGGGCGTCGGCCCAGTCGGAGACCCTGGAGTCGCGCGAAACCTTCGAGCAGCGCCTGGCCGGCCGCGAACGCGAGTTTGAAGGACGTGAAGTGCCGCGGCCGCCGCGCTGGGGCGGGTTCCGGGTGGCGCCGGAGCGGATCGAGTTCTGGTATGGCGCCGAATTCCGCCTGCATGAGCGCCAGCTCTACGAGCGCGGCGCGGACGGGACCTGGTCGCGCCGGATGCTGTACCCGTGAGCGGGCCGCGGCGCATCGTCTGCCTGACCGAGGAGCCGACCGAGACGCTGTACGCGCTGGGCGAGCAGGACCGGATCGTGGGCATCAGCGGCTTCACGGTGCGACCGCCGCAGGCGCGCCGGGAGAAGCCAAAGGTCAGCGCGTTCACCAGCGCCAAGGTCGGCGGGATCCTCAAGCTCAAGCCGGACCTGGCCATCGGGTTCTCCGACATCCAGGCCGACATCGCCGCCGAACTGGTGCGCGGCGGGGTGGAGGTGTGGATCGCCAACCATCGCAGCGTTGACGGCATCCTCGATTACATCCGGCGGCTGGGCGCGCTCGTTGGTGCCGGCAGCCGCGCCGACGCTTACGCGGACGAACTGCAGCGCGGGCTGGATGAAGTCGCGCGCGGGGCGGCGGCGCTGCCGCGCCGGCCGAATGTCTATTTCGAGGAGTGGGACGACCCGCCGATCACCGGCATCCGCTGGGTCTCGGAACTGACAGCGATCGCCGGCGGCGACGACGTGTTCCCCGAGCGCGCCGTCGAGCCGCTGGCGAAGCAGCGCATCCTCGCCGATGCCACGGAAGTCGTGCGACGTGCGCCGGACATCATCCTGGGCTCGTGGTGCGGCAAGAAGTTCCGCCCCGAGAAAGTGGCCGCGCGCCCCGGCTGGGATGCCATCCCCGCCGTGCGCGACGGCGAGCTGCACGAGATCAAGTCGCCGCTGATCCTGCAGCCGGGCCCGGCCGCATTGACCGATGGCGTGCGCGCAATCGCGGACATCATCAAGCAGTGGTCGCGCCGCTAGGGCTGGGGATAGATGTCGCGGCTGAAGGTAAGTTCCCGCGGAGCGCCCGCCGCATGTTCCGCGTGCAGTTCAAATCGCAGGGTTTCCGGGGGCCTCATGCGGACCGTACCCACGTAATCGACCAGCGCCCCGGTCCGGATCTCGCGCAACTCGATGCGGGTCCGGACCCCGCGCAGGTCCGTGGCGACCGCGCTGATGCGGGCGGGCAGGGCGGTTTCGCGCATCGGCGGCCCCTGGCGCACCCCCACCAGCAGCATCACGCTGCCCGGGCCGGCATCGATGCCGTAGCGCGCGGCCACGCCCCGGTTGAGCGACGCCGTGGGCACCACGCTGGCCCGGATGCTCACGTCCCCCGCGGTGACCGAAGCTTCCTGCATGGTGGCATTGGCATGTCCCTCCGGAGGCTCGGCGCCTCCGCACCCCGCGAGCAACAGGACCAGCACCGGCAGCAGGAACGCGCGCATGGTGCGTCCTAGGAAGCAGTGGGCTGGTCGTTGGCGGCCGCGAGTTCGCGGCCGCGCGCGGCGGCGAGCGACATCGCCCTGGCCACCAGCTCGCGGAAACCGCCCTCTTCGAACGCCGTGATCGCGGCGTGGGTGGTGCCCCCGGGGGACGTGACCCGGCGACGCAGCTCGCTGGCGGACTCACCGCTTTCGGTGAGCATGCGCGCAGCGCCCAGGATGGTCTGCAAGACCAGGGCGCGGGCGGCGTCGGCGGGCAGGCCCTGGGCGACGGCCGCATCCTGCATTGCCTCGGCCAGCAGGAACACGTAGGCGGGAGCGCTGCCTGAGGCTGCGGTCACCGCGTCCATCAGGGACTCGTCTTCGATCCACACGGTGGGCCCGGCGGTGGCAAGCACCGCGTCCGCGCGCCTGCGGCCGGCCGCGTCGACGCGGTCATTGGCATACAGGCCGGTCACGCCGGCCCCGAGCATGGAGGGCGTGTTGGGCATCGCCCGGACCACGGCCACATCGCCGCCCAGCCAGCGCTCCATCTGCCCGGAGGTGATGCCTGCCGCCACCGATACCGCCAGCGGGCGCGCCGCCTGCGCGGCGTCGGCAAGTTCCCGGCACACCCCGGGCATGACCTGGGGCTTGACCGCGAACATCCACACCGGCGCGCCCTGCACGGCATCAATCGCCGACGCGAACGTGGCCACGCCGAAATCCCGCTCCAGCGCGTCGCGGGTCGATTGGCTGGGCGCCACCACCCGGATGTCCCCGGGCGCGGTCCCACGGCCGATGAGGCCGCCGATCAGGCTGCGCGCCATGTTGCCACCGCCGATGAAGGCGATCTTTCCGGCGGAGGCCGGTTCCTGGAGGGGTGAGGTCATCGGGTGCTCCTCGGTCGCGGGGGCCGCCCATTGTATGGGTGGCGCCGTGCCCGCCCCCGGGCGACGATGGCCGGAGGCCGGCCCCGGCGGCGTTAACCCGTGACACAGGTCCCCGGGCACCCGCGCCGGGGCTGGTTCTGTGACGCATGTAGGGGGCTATACTGCGGGCGGGGAGTACGCTTGGGCCACGCCTGGCGCCGCCGCCCGGGCCCGCAACATCACTGGTGTGCAGGGGACACGCATGGATATCGCCGAACTGTTGGCGTTCTCGGTCAAGAACAAGGCTTCCGACCTGCATCTGTCGGCTGGCCTGCCGCCGATGATCCGGGTGGACGGCGACGTGCGCCGGATCAACATCCCGGCGCTGGACCACAAGCAGGTGCACGCGCTGGTCTACGACATCATGTCGGACAAGCAGCGCCGCGATTACGAGGAATTCCTCGAGGTCGACTTCTCGTTCGAGATCCCCGGCCTGGCGCGCTTCCGTGTCAACGCCTTCAACCAGAACCGCGGCGCGGGTGCGGTGTTCCGGACCGTGCCTTCCGAAGTGCTCACGCTCGAGGACCTCGGCACGCCGGCGGTGTTCCGCCAGCTCATTGACCAGCCGCAGGGCCTGATCCTGGTGACCGGCCCGACCGGCTCGGGCAAGTCCACCACGCTGGCGGCGATGGTCGACCACATCAACAAGAACGAGTACGGGCACATCCTCACCATCGAGGACCCGATCGAATTCGTGCACACCGCGCAGAAGTGCCTGATCAACCAGCGCGAGGTGCACCGCGATACCCACGGCTTCAACGAGGCGCTGCGTTCGGCCCTGCGCGAGGACCCGGACTACATCCTGGTCGGCGAAATGCGCGACATCGAGACCATCCGCCTGGCGCTGACCGCCGCGGAGACCGGCCACCTGGTGTTCGGCACCCTGCATACCTCGTCGGCGGCCAAGACCGTGGACCGCATCATCGACGTGTTCCCCGCCGGCGAGAAGCCGATGGTGCGCTCGATGCTGTCCGAGTCGCTGCGCGCCGTGATCAGCCAGGCGCTGCTGAAGAAGGTCGGCGGTGGCCGCACTGCGGCGTGGGAGATCATGGTCGGCATCCCCGCGATCCGGAACCTGATCCGCGAGGACAAGGTGGCGCAGATGTACTCGGCGATCCAGACCGGCCAGCAGTACGGGATGATGACCCTGGACCAGCACCTGCAGGACCTGGTCAAGCGCGGCATGGTCACCAAGGTCCAGGCGCGCGACTACGCCAAGGACAAGAAGCTGTTCGACTAGACGTTGCCGGC